>NZ_BAAGWC010000003.1:0-253450 GCF_054780555.1 Hymenobacter daeguensis | reverse complement strand
CCCAATCCGCGCCCACTGCGCGTCGGTCAACAAATACTCCATGCTCAAACATAACTACTACTGTTAACGCTTCCTAATGTCTCACGTCTCATAGTCTCACCACTCCAAACATGATTCCGCCGCCCATCCCAACGCGCGATACCGAAGCCTTCCACCGCGCCCATGTGCGGCCCGAGCCGGCTTTGCAGGCGTTACTGCGGCCCGGCTTCGAGCGGTTTTTTGCGGTGCGGCTGGAGGAAATGTACCAGCTGATGCGGCTGCCGGTGCCGCCCACCCGCACCAGCTCGCACCTGCTGGTGTGCCTCACCGAAGGCGCGGGCCGTATGAGCGTGGGCAGCGAAACCTACGACCTGGCTCCCGGCGACTGCCTGCTGGTGCCGGCCGGGCAGGTGTTTGCCTTTGGCGAAGCGGGCCCGCACCAGGGCTACCTGTGCAGCTTCCATCCCGATTTCTTCCAGGGCCGCATCACAAACAGTGCCTTGCCGCTGGAGTTCGATTTTCTGCGCATCTGGGGCGTCCCGTTCTTCCGCTGCGAACCCGCCGTGGCCGAATCCGTCCGGGCGCTGCTGGAGCGGCTGTGCGCCGAGTACGCGGCCGGTGGGCTGGCTGCGCTGGGGCTGCTGCAAGCCTACCTGGCGGCCCTGCTCTGCGAGCTGAACCGGGTGTACCGGCCGGCAGTGAGTGGCGGCGGCAGTCGGGCCGCGCAGCTGGCCAACCAGTTTCGGGAGTTGCTGCTGATGCAGTTCCGCACCGAGCACCGCGTGGCCGAATACGCCGCCCAACTGCACGTTTCGCCCAATCACCTGAACAAAGCCGTGCGGGCAGCTACCGGCCAGCCGCCCACCCACTGGATTGCCGAAGCCCTGGTGCTGGAAGCCAAGGTGCTGTTGCACCAAAGCGCCCTTTCAGTAGGGGAGGTGGCGGCCGAAGTGGGTTTAGCCGATGCTTCCTATTTCAGTCGGCTTTTCAAGAAGCACGAGGGTTTCACACCGCTGGAATTCCGCCGCCGGATTGAAAAATCCTGAAACCGGCCGCATCCATCCTAACCCCTGCCGCGCCCGGGCCCGGACCTTTGCCGCATCCATTCCCAAACGATGTACGCAACGGTTCTTACGCTTCACTCGGCTTTCCGCTGGCTAGTGCTGGCCAGCTTGGTTTATGCCCTTCTTCGAGCATTTCAGGGTTATAATTCTCGCCAGCTCTGGACCAAAACCGACGATGCCGTGCGGCACTGGACGGCCACTATTTCCCACGTGCAGCTGCTGCTGGGCATGGCGCTCTACTTCAGCAGCCCAGTGGTGAAAGCCAATTTCGCCAGTCTGCGCGAAGCCGGTTTTACGCTGGATTCAGGCTTTTTCGCCCTGTTGCACCCGCTGCTGATGCTGGTTTCGGTGGTGCTTGTCACCATTGGCTCGGCGCTGGCCAAGCGGCGGCCGACTGCGGAGGCAAAGTTCAACACCATGCTGCGTTGGTACGGGGTGGCCCTGCTGAGCATTTTTTTATTCATTCCCTGGCCATTTTCGCCACTGGCGAGCCGGGCCCTTTTTCGCTTCTGATTTATGACAAGTTTTTTCCATGACAACGTGCGGCAACTGCGCCTGATTGGGCTGCTGGAAGGCATTTCGCTGCTGGTACTGCTCGGCGTAGCCGTGCCGATGAAACACCTGTACAACAATCCATCTCTGGTCCGCACGCTGGGGCCCATTCACGGGCTGTTGTTCCTGCTGTTCGTTGTCAAAACATTGAGCGTAGGCGTGGAGCAACGCTGGAAATTCTCGGAAACTACCTGGAAAGTGCTGCTGGCCTGCCTAGTACCATTCGGAACATTTTACATCGACAGCCGAATTCTGAGTAAGATTCCACCGCAGGCCGTGGAAGAGCGCAGGTGATGTTAAAGGAAAGCGCGTGATGCAGCAAGCACTGCCTGATGCGCTGATAAGCCGCCCCAATCGGGCGGCTTTTTTCATGCCCGAAAAAATATTTTCCCTCCTCACACGCAATACCAAAAAGCTTGCTTACGTTTGCAGTGTACTAGAACAATAATACACTAGAACGACACGCACATGGTCCGCATCCGCAACCTCCACTTTGGGTACTCCAAGAAGCGCCCGCTCTTCCAAAACCTCGACCTGACGCTGGAGCGCGGGCACATCTACGGCCTGCTGGGCAAGAACGGCGCGGGCAAGTCCACGCTGCTCAAGAACATGGTGGGGCTGGCGTTTCCGCAGGCGGGCACTTGTGAGGTGCTGGGGCAGCCGGCGGCCCGGCGCCTGCCCGCCACGCTGGCCGACTTGTTTTTCCTGCCCGAGGAAATTCATGTGCCGGCCGTGACGGCGGCAAGGTTTGTGGGCCACACGGCCGGCTTCTACCCCCGGTTCGACCACGGGGCGCTGGCGCACTACCTCAGCGAGTTTGAGGTGCCGGCCGGGGCGGTGCTCACGGCCCTGAGCTACGGGCAGCAGAAGAAGTTCATGATTGCCTTCGCGCTGGCCGCCAATACCAGTCTGCTGGTAATGGACGAGCCCACCAACGGCCTCGACATTCCGAGCAAGGCGCAGTTCCGCAAAATCGTGGCCACGGCCCTCACGGAGGAGCGCTGCCTGATTGTCTCGACCCACCAGGTGCGCGATTTGGAAAGCCTGATTGATACCGTGTTGGTGGTGCACGACCGCCGCATCGTGCTCAACGCCGACCTCGGCGACCTGGCCGAGCGCCTGACCTTCGCCACGGTGCCTGAAACCGACGGCCAGGAGCTGTACGCCGAGGAATCGGTGCGCGGGGCGCAGGTCATCCGGCCCAACCGCAGCGGCGTGCCGGGCCGCGTCGATTTGGAGCTGCTGTTCAATGCCCTGGTGGGCTCGGCCCCCGCCCTCACCCAATACCTCACTCAAAACCAACCTGCTCATGAGCCAGTCGTTTAGTCTTTCGCGTTTTGGGCGCTTGTTCAGCAAGCACACGGCCGAGTATGGCGGCGGCTACCTGCTGGCCACGGGCGTGCTGATTGGGGGCATTGCGCTGATACTGGGCTTTTTGGCCGTGATGACCTCAGGGCCGGTGCTGCCCGAGATGCAGGGCATCATTTTCATCATGGGGCTGATGGCGGCGGGGGCGTTTTTCACCAGCACGGTGTTTGCCCCGCTGGGCGACAAGCGGCAGGCCACGGCGATGCTGATGCTGCCGGCTTCGCATTGGGAGAAGTACCTGGTGGGCTGGGTTTACGCGGTGCCCATCTACCTGGCGGTGTACATTGGCTGCTTTTACCTGGTCGATGCGCTGGTGTTGCAGATAGAAGGCAAGTTTGGGCCGCAGGCACCGCTGGTGGAGCTGTTCTCGGTGCGCTATTCGCTGGTGGTGTATGCGGCGGTGAGCGCCGTGTTTTTGTGGGGCAGCGTGTTTTTTGCGAAGCAGCAGTTTGTGCGCACGGCCTTTGCCATTTTGGTGGGCGTGGTGGTGCTGGCGCTGCTGAACATGCAGCTGGTGCAGGCGCTGGTGGGCCGCGAGGTAAACAGCGTGGTGCCGTTGAGCGGCATGAGCTTCGTGGAAGGCAAGGAGTGGCACTCAGTCAACCTGTCGCCGGTGCAGAATGGCTGGTTTACGGAAGCGCTGCTGGGCGGGCTGCTGCTGCTCGGCTGGATTGGGGCCTACGTGCGCCTCACCGAAAAAGAAGTTTAACCGCGACGTATTTACATGGAATTCAAAGACAACGAAGCCATTTACCTGCAGATAGCCGGGTACGTGAGCGAGCTGATACTGCGCGGCAAGTGGCCGCCCGACAGCAAGATTCCGTCGGTGCGCGAGCTGGCCGGCGACCTGCAGGTGAACCCCAACACGGTGATGCGCACCTACGAGCTGCTGCAAAGCCAGGAAGTGCTGTACAACAAGCGCGGCATCGGCTTTTTTGTGGCCCCGGCGGCCGTGCAGCAGGTGCAGGCCGCCCGCCGCGAGCGGTTTCTGAGCCAGGAACTGCCGGAGGTATTCGGCACCATGCTGCTGCTCGGCATTGGGCTGCCCGAAGTGCAGCGCCGCTACGAAGAATTCAAGAATGCCCAACCGCAACCCATTCCCGCCGTTTCCTGATGAAAACCAGCAATAAACTGCTCGTAGCTGCCGTGGCCCTGGTGCTCGGCACCGTGGCAACCTACGACGTCGCGCTGCGCGCCGAGTACCTCACCGGCCGCTACAAAGACCCGCTGCAGCACTACACCAGGCAGCCGGGCGCCGGCTTTGATGCCGTGGAAGTGCCGGCCGGCCTGTACTTCAAAGTCAAAATCGAAGCCGGGCCGGCGGGCGTGTGGGTGAACAAGGAGGCCACTGAGTACGTGCGCCTTCGCCAGCACGGCCGCACCCTGGCCGTGACGCTTGTCAACCCCGACGAAGAGCACTACCTGAACGGTCAGGCTGCCGTGGTCATCCACTGCCCGCAGCTGCAGCAGCTCACCACGGATTCGCCCTACCCGGCGGCCCGGCGCAAGGCGCACCAGGGCCGTCCCGGCGGCGAGGTGCTGGTGCGCAACTTCAACCAGGACAGCCTGCGCCTGAACCAGCGCTGGGCCGGCACCGTGAAACTGGAAAGCAACAACCTGCGGCAGCTGCGGGCCGTGACCGGCGCTACTGCCGGCAGCACGCCCACGCTGGAGGTGGACCCCGACAACAACATCCAGGCCGCCGATGTGGCGGTAAACCATCAGGGCACGCTGAGCGTGAAGGCCCTGATTCCGCAACTGCGCTACCACGCTTCGGACAGCGCCACGGTGCTGTTTGCGGGCCGGATGGCGCAGCAGCTGCGGCGGTAGAAGGGCGCCCGTGTTACCATTGTGTTAAGGCAATGTTAAGCGTCGGCCGGGGCGGGTACCTTTGTTGCCCCGGCCGGCGCAAGGAACTGGCCGCCCGCTTTCTTCATGAACAAGCCTTTTCTGGCCGGCGTGCTGCTGGCTGCGGTGGCGGGCGCGGCACCGGCCGCCCACGCCCAAACGCCCCTCAACCCCGTGCAGCCCTGGGGCACCTGGTTTATTGCCACGGTGCAGCTGCCGGGCACGGCCGAGCATAAATGGGGTGCCTTTGCCGAGGCCCAGGCCCGCACCAATGGCCTGTTTAAAGAGTATTTCTACCACGAGCTGAAGGCCGGCGCGAGCTACGACATCGACCCCAACTTCACGTTGACCGTGGCCGGCGGGCGCTACTCCACCTCCGACTACAAGGACCTCGAAGCCGGCCCGCTGAACACCGAAAAGCGCCTCTGGGAGCAGCTGACGCTCACGCAGTATTCGCACCGCCTCAAGCTGGAGCACCGCTACCGCATCGAGCAGCGCTGGTTCAATTTTCGCGACGACAGCACGCAGTTTCGCCAGCGCTTCCGCTACCGCCTCAATGCCTTCCTGCCGCTGAACAAGAAGACCATTACCACCGGCACGGTCTTTCTGGCCGCCTACGACGAGATTTTTCTCAATCCCAAAGGCCCCGTCTTCGAGCGCAACCGCGTGTATGGCGGCGTGGGCTGCCAGCTCACCCCGCACATCGTCTTGCAGGTGGGCTACGTGAACCAGGCCAACTATAACTACACGGCCCGGCAGGGCCAGTTCATTCTGCAAAACACGGCGGCCAAGAACAACATCGTCATGGCTTTCACCTACAAGCTGGCCCACCGCGCCGTGCCGCCCGGCCAGGAGCAGCTGCCCACGCAGCAGGATTAGGCCGGGCGGCGCGCGGCGCAGCTGGCAACCGGGAATGTTGGGCCGGGCAAACTGTGCAAGGGCTACTTTCGTAGCTCGCTCTGCCTACGCCCGAAAAAATGAAAGAGGAAGATTTTAAGGGGATTATTCAGAAATACATTTGCCCAATTCTGGCAGGGTCGGTGATGACACCGGAGCTGCAATACGACGAGAAAAACCACGCCCACGAGCTGGCCGCGCTCACGGGCAACGGGCAAACGATGCACATCAGCGAATCCAAAAAGTCGCACGGCAAAATTGAGATAAAGCGCAACCAAAAATTCACGGGCGACGACGTGAAGCTGGTGAAGGCCATTGTAGCTCAGATTGTGGGGAATTTCGATAAGACGGATTCGCCGTATCAGGAGCGGGTGATTGGCTATGCCATTGAAGTCGGGATATGCAACTTTCTGTCGGAAACCGATGGGAGCCTGCTCGTAAGTATTCTGGATGCTTTTGAGGGGTGGTCGGCGCGCACCTACGAGGGCCGTAAGCCTACGTTTACCATTGTGGTCGATTTGAATAACAGCCAGCCGGTGCGGCACAATCACCCGCTGATTACCGATTTTCTGGAAGACGACTTTTTTGCGCCCCTGTCCAACGGCGTTGAAAGCGGCGTACTGGTTTCCTGCGCCGGGGCGCTGCTGGAGTACGTGGACTTTGCGATAAACAGCACCGACGACAACACGTTTGCGCCCGCCCGCTTTATCTCGGTGGCCAACTGTGCGGAAGAGAACAAAATCTGCCTCACGCTGACCAACAACGGCGAGGTTTTAATCTTCAAAGACCAGAAGCTTTTTTTTTCGAAGCGCAACGGAGAGTGGAATTACTACAACGATGATTCGACCCTGAAAACCATGCCCGGCGCTTCCGTTGAGGTGAAGAAGGCCATGTACGAAACCATCCTGGACGTGTCTTTTGCGCGTACCGGGGGGTGCCTGGTAGCCATTCCCTACGCCCGGCGCAAGGACCTCATCAAGGACGACGGCAACAGCGAAGAAAGCGTGGTGAAGCGGGCCGATATTCTGAGTAACCCTACTTCCGTCAAAAGCCGCGTCATCAGCCGACTGATTAGGGGCCGGAAATTTCAGGACCTGAGCCGGGCCATGCGCAAGGAGCTGGTGGGCATCGATGGGGCCACCATCATCCAGTACCAGGGCGAGATTCTGGCCGTCGGGGCCATCGTCAAAATCAGCGGGGGCAGCGTGGGCGGGGGGCGGCTTGCCGCCACCCGCACGCTGGCACCCTTCGGCACGGCCATCAAAATATCGGCCGATGGCATGGTGGCGGCTTTCAAGGCCGATGCCGACGGCGAAATCGAAGCGGTATTTAAGCTGTAGGGCGAACGGCCGTTCGTTCAGACCGGCCGGCTGCTTCTACTTATTCGCCTCGCGGAAGGTGTAATAAACGCCCACCGTGAACAGGTTGCCCAGCGTGTTGGCATTGAGGCCAAAGTCGGTGGTGGTGGTTTTGTAGTCGCTGTTTTCCTGTTTCGAGGTGGAGCGCTGAAAACCGAACGTGCCAAACGAGCCCACTACCGTGAAGCGCGTATTGAGGCCATAGGCGAAGCCGGCATTGAGGTTTGCGCCGAGGTCCAGGGTGTTGTAGCTGGTGGTCGTTGTGCCGGCTACGCCAGTGCTTTCCTGTTTGCTGTCGCCGGGCAGTACCGATGCATTTAGCCCCAGGAAGGGCCGAAAATTCCCTTCACCGAAGAAATAGCGGCTATACACCGTGCCGCCGTAGCGGTTGGTGGTACGGCTGCTATTGCCTTGAGCGAAAGGCGTTTCCTGTTTCGAGCCGCTGAACGTGAAGCCCACGCCGAGTTGCACCTGATTGCTGAGAAAAGTGCCGATTTCGGGAGAAAAGCTGTAGTTGTTGTCCTTGCGGGTGGTCGTGCTGGTGTTGCCGTTGTCGACCTCGGTGGTGCTGGAATTGAAGCCGGCCTGTCCGCCGATGTAGAACGAGCCTTTTTGGGCCTGCGCCGAAAATACACCCAACAGGAGTGCTGCCGTGAAGAGATGTTTCATTATAGAAATGGGTTTGAAATGGGGTGGGAGTAATGTCGTGTTCGTTTCGAGAGCCCGTACTGGTTTCGGGCGGGAAGCGTTGCCCCTCAGCGGTTCCCGATGAGAAATGCTCGGCCAAGGTATGCCGCTGCTGGCCGAAGCAGCCGGCACAGCAAGCGGGGAAAAAACAGATAAGTCCTGCCTGACCTCGTGTTTTTTCGTACACCCGCCCGACCAACCTTGTGAACCCATGCCTAAGAAATCCGTTGCTGAAATCATAGTTGATACCCTCCAGGCTGCCGGCGTCAGGCGCGTGTTTGGTGTGGTGGGCGATTCGCTCAATGGCATCACCGATGTCATCCGGACCCGCGAGGGCATTGAGTTTATTGGGGTGCGGCACGAGGAAGGCGGCGCCTTCGCCGCCGGGGCCGAGGCCCACCTCACCGGCGATTTGGCCGTGTGCGCCGGCTCGTGCGGGCCGGGCAATACCCATCTCATCAATGGCCTGTATGACTGCCACCGCAGCCGCGTGCCGGTGCTGGCCCTGGCTGCCCAAATCCCCAGCATGGAAATCGGGAGCAGCTTTTTTCAGGAAACGCACCCCGAGCGGCTGTTTCAGGAATGCAGCCACTATTGCGAGCTGATTTCGGTGCCCGAGCAGGCCGTGCGCGTCATTGAAAGCGCCGTGGCAGCCGCCCTGGGCCAGGGCGGCGTGGCCGTGGTGATAGTGCCCGGCGACGTGGCCTACCTCGAAACCGAGGCGCCCGAGGTGCGGCTGCCCACGCGCCGCCGCCAGGGCCTGCTGCGCCCCGCCGAGGCCGACATCCGGCAGGCTGCCCAACTGCTGAACGACTGCGGGAAGGTGACCATTCTGGCCGGCATTGGCTGCGCCGAAGCCCACGCCGAGCTGCTGCAGGCGGCCGAGGCCCTGCAGGCGCCCGTGGTGCACGCCCTGCGCGGCAAGGAGTTTGTGGAGCCCAACAACCCCTACGACGTGGGCATGAGCGGCCTGCTGGGCATGCCCGCCGGCTACCACGCCCTGATGGACGCCGACGCCATTCTCATGCTCGGCACCGATTTTCCGTACCGCCAGTTTTTCCCTGAGCAGGCCCGCGTGGTGCAGGTCGATACCCGACCGCAGAACATCGGCCGGCGCACCCGCGTCGAAATCGGCCTGAGCGGCGACGTGGCCGAAACCCTGCGCCTGCTGCTCCCGCACCTCAATGCCAAAGACGGCGACCACCTGAAAGAAGCCCGGGAGCGCCACCGCGCCGACGACGCCCACCTGGCCGAGCTGGCCACCGGCGAGGCCGGCGACACCAGCCTGCACCCGCCGCACGTAGCGCGCCTGCTGAACGAGCTGGCCGCCGAAAACGCCATTTTTACCTGCGACGTGGGCACGCCCACCATCTGGGCCTCGCGCTACCTGCGCATGAATGGCCGCCGGCGGCTGGTGGGCTCGTTTGTGCACGGCAGCATGGCCAACGCGCTGTCGCAGGCCTACGGCGCGGCCCTGGCCTTCCCCGACCAGCAGGTGGTGGCACTGTGCGGCGACGGCGGCTTTGCCATGCTGCTGAGCGAATTGCTGACCGTGCGCCAGCATAAAATCCCGGTCAAAATCATCATCTTCAACAATTCTGCCCTCAGCTTCGTGGAGCTGGAAATGAAGGCCGCCGGCATCATCGACTACGGCACCGAGCTGGACAACCCTGACTTCGGCGCCATGGCCAATGCCATCGGAATCAAAGGCTTCCGCGTGAGCGACCCGGCCAACCTGGAAAGCGTGCTGCGCGAGGCGCTGGCCCACCCCGGCCCGGTGGTGGTCGACGCCGTGGTGAAGCGGCAGGAGCTGAGCATGCCGCCCAGCATCGAGGCCAAGCAGGCGGCCGGCTTCAGCCTCTACGCCCTGAAAGCGTTGATGAACGGCAAAGGCAGCGAGCTGCTGGAAGTGGCGAAAACCAACCTGTTCCGGTAGGGCTTTGCTCACGCCTGCATTCAGGCTGGCGTGCTGTTTAAAAACGTCTGTGCTTGCATCTGCGAAACCCAAAAGGTCCTTCCGCGTGTTAAATTCGGCCCCGCAACCCTTGCGGTGGCCGTTTCGCATCCATGACCAACAAAGAAATCAAAGCCCTAATCTCGCTGCTCGACGACCCGGAAATCGCGCCGCAAATCCAGGATAAAATTCAGAATCTGGGGGAGAGCATTATTCCGTTTCTGGAGGAGTCGTGGGAAGAAACCCTCGATGGCCAGCAGCAGCAGCGCCTCGAAGACCTCATTCACCACCTGCAGTTTGAGGGCCTGCAGCAGCGCCTCAAAGTGTGGCGCGAGGCTGGGGCCACCGACCTGCTCGAAGGCATGTGGCTGCTGAACACCTATCAGTACCCCGATGCCGACCTGCAGGCCCTGAACCGTGCCATCGAGCAGCTCCGCTTCGAGGCCTGGACGGCCCTGCGCCCCGAAATGCACCCCGCCGACCAGGTGCAAACCCTGAACTACGTGATGTTTCGGCAGCACAAGTTCGCGGCCAATACCCAGCACTTCCACTCGCCAGCCAACTCCATGCTCCAGCGCGTGATTGAAACCAAGCGCGGCAATCCGCTCACGCTCTGCGTGATTTACCTGCTGGTGGCCCAGCGCCTCCACCTGCCCGTTTTTGGCGTGAACCTGCCCAACCTGTTTGTGCTCACCTTCCGCCCCGAGCTGAAAGGGGCCGAACCGTTCTACATCAACTGCTACAACCGGGGCTTGGTCCTTTCGCGCACCGACATTGAGCACTACGTGTCGCAGCTCAACATCAATTCCAACCCCATTTTCTACGAGCCCTGCACCAATCTCGACATCGTGCGCCGCGCCATGCGCAACCTGCAGCTCAGCTTCGAGAAGCTGCAGGAGCCGGTGAAGGCGGCCGAGGTAGCGGTGCTGCTGAGCATATTGGAATAGAGTAGCCTCAGTAGAAAAACAAGCGCGTCAGGCTGCCCGCAGCCTGACGCGCTTGTTTTTCTACTGAGGCTACCGCTTAATCAAACACCCGGCGGCGCGCTTATCGGCCACGCCGGCGGGCCGGCCGGCCAGCACGTTGTCCAGCACCTGCTTCAGGTAGGGCTGCTGCACGCTGCCGGCCACCTGCGGGTTGTCGTCAATCGCGCCCCGGTAGCGGATGGCAAAGCCCCCGGCGGCGGGCTCCAGCACCACGGCTTCGGCGGTTTTGCTCACGCCCAGCAGGCCGGCTACCTGCTGGCTGGCATCGGTGAGGGTGGGCAGTTCGACTTCGCCGGGGGCGGCGGTGCCGGGCGCGTCGAGGTTGATGGGCACGTTGATGAACAGAAACTGCACGCCCCGGCCCCGGTAGCTGCTGCTGAGCGAGGCCAGCCGCTCCTGGTAGAGGCGTGAGAAGGCGCAGGCGGGGTTCAGAAACACCACCACCACGGCCTTGCTGCCGGCGTAGCTTTTCAGCGACACGTCGGCGTTGGCGGCGGTTTTGAGGGTGAAATCGGTGACGGTGCCACCACCCTGGGCGCGAGCCGCGCCCACGGCCAGCGTGAGGGCCAGCAGCGCAACGGCGGCGACAATGGAGATGCGGCGGAATGACATGGCGGGAAGGTAAGGGAAAAGTAACGAAAGCAGCATGCGGCTACAGGGCGGGTTCGTGGCAGTAAGTGAGCACATAGCCGGGAGCCGGCTGAGAATAACAAATGGAGTGCCGCGTTTCGGCGCCATCCAAAACCAGCGTAGCCGGGATTTCGCCGGATGGCTGCGGGGCAAAGGCCCCCAGCAGCAGCTGGGTTTTGAAGATGATGCCGCGCTGCGCGGCCAGCTTATACAGCGTTTCCTTGGCGCTCCAGAGCAGGGTGTAGTGCGCGGGGCCATCGGCGGCGGCCTGGGCGGCGGCCCACTCGTCGGCCGCCAGAAACTTGCCGGCCAGCCGCTGCGCCTTGTCGCGGATGATTTCAATATCAATCCCCACCCGGCCGCCCTGGCTCAGCACCGCCGCCACCCAGGTGCCGGAGTGCGACAGCGACACCGCAACGTCGTGGCCGGCGCCCCACAGCCAGGGCCGGCCGGTGGCATCGTTGTGCACCACCGTAGCTGCTGAGCGCCAGGCGATTAGCTGCTGCAGCAGCGCGTGGATGAGCACCCGGCCGGCCAGCCACTGGGCTTTGCGGCCGGCATCGGCCGTGGCGGGCCGGAGCTCCCGGTACGCCGCCTTTTGCGGAAGCAGGGGCCACAGGTCGAGGGGCGTTTCGGTGAGCTGCCAGAGGCCCAGCACGGCGGTAGGAGAGAGGCGCTGGAGGGAGTGGAGGGGCATTTTCTGGTGGGTAATGACTAGCGGGTAGTGGTTAATAAACGTTGATTCGGGCTTACGCGGGTGCTGGCCTTGCTTATTGGAAAGGCGCTGTTGGGTTGCATCGGGCCATGAATCGGTAACCCTTGCTCCCTAACCATGAATCACGAAGCTACCTTTGCCGTTGCTTTTATGTCCGAAATCTTCCGCCCGCCCGTTACCCGAATTGCCACCCTCGCCGGCCACCGCGACGCGGTGTACGCCCTGACAGGCGGCGCGGGCAGCACCATTTACTCCGGCAGCGCCGATGGCATGGTGGTGGGCTGGGACGCCGCCGAGCCCGGGCGCGACGGCGAGCTGCTGGCCCGCGTCGAAAACTCGGTGTATGCCCTGCGGCACCTGCCAGGGCTGAATTTGCTGGTGCTGGGGCACAATTTTCAGGGCATTCAGGCCATTGATTTGGCGAAGCGGCAGCTGGCCCACGCCACGGCGCTGCCGCCGGTGGCCATCTTCGAAATCGTGGCTTCGGAGAGCCGGCAGCGGCTCTACGTGGCGCTGGGCGATGGCACGCTGGCCGTGCTGCGCCTGCCCGATTTCCGGCTGGAAAAGCTGCTGCGCCTCGCCGACAAAAGCCTGCGCTGCCTGGCCGTGCACGAAGGCCGGGGCGAACTGGCCGTGGGCAGTTCCGATACGTTCACGCGCATTCTGGACCTGGATTCGCTGGCCGTGAAATACACGCTGGGCGAGAGCACCAACTCGGTGTTCTCGGTGGCCTACTCCCCCGATGGCGCGCGGCTGCTCACGGCCGGGCGCGATGCCCAGATTCGGACCTGGGACGTGGCCGCCGGCTACGCGCTGGCGGGCCGGGTGCCGGCCCACCTGTACACCATCAACCACCTGGCCTTCAGCCCCGACGGCCACTACCTGGCCTCGTGCAGCCTCGACAAGAGCATCAAGCTCTGGGACGCGGCCACGCTCACGCTGCTGCGCGTGCTCGACCGCGCCCGCGCGGCCGGCCACGGCACTTCCGTCAACCGCCTGGTTTGGCCGGGCAACCAAAACCGGCTAGTTTCGTGTAGCGACGACCGCAGCCTGGCCGTTTGGCAATTGAGAATGGAGAATGAGGAATGAAGAATGAGGAATTAATCCAGTTTTGCGGATTTATTCATTCTTCTCCCCTGGGATAATTCTTCATTCCTCATCCTTCATTCCTCATTGAAATCATGAAACTCACCGCCCTCGATATCCGCCAGAAAACGTTTGAAAAATCCTTTCGCGGGGTTGACAAAGACGAGGTGCAGGCCTTCCTGACCACTATTTCGCAGCAGTGGGAGCGCATGGGCGACGAAAACCGCGAGCTGCGCCTCAAGCTGGAGCACGCCCAGCACGACGTGCAGAAGATGCGCGAAGTGGAAAGCAGCCTCTACCGCACCCTCAAAACCGCCGAAGACACCGGCAACAACATCACCGAGCAGGCCCAGCGCGATGCCGACCTGCGCATCCGCGAGGCCCAGTTTCAGGCCGAAAGCATCATCAGCGAAGCCCGCCAGCGGGCCCGCACCGTGGTGGACGAAGCCTACCAGCAGGCCGAGAAAACCGTGGCCGACATGCAGCGCGAAGTATCGGGCCTGGGCCAGGAGTGCCAGCGCCTGGAGCAGCAGCTCGACACGCTGGTGCGCGACCTGCACCACCTTGCCTCCGACGCCTTGGACAAGGTAGAGAAAGCCCGCAACCGGCCCAAGGGCGGCACGGCGGCCATCCTTTCGCGCGCCGCTCGCGTACAGGTAGAGCGGCCGAAAGAACCGGCCGCCGAACCCACCCCAGAGCCCACGCCCGCCATGCAAGTCACTACTTCCTCCGCTGTTTCGTCGGCCGCCGCCGTGGCCGCCGCCACGCCCGCTTCGTTTCATCAGTCGGCCCGGGGCCGTTCGGAAGAAGCCCTGGAGCGCACGCTGGAAACCACCGGCTACAACCCCAAGCCCGGCCAGCAGCCCGACCCCGGCGCTCCCGCCCAAAACCCGCACCCCGAAATTGAGCGGCCCGGCGCGCCCGCCGAAAACCCCGGCATCTCGCCCGCCCCGCACATCGACCCGCCCGCCCCTTCGCAGGTGCCCGAGCCGAACCCGCCCTACGTGCAGCCCGCCGCGCCCGATATTCAGCCCGTGACGCCCAACCACCCTGAGATTGTGCAGCCGGAACCCGCCATTCACCCCGGCCAGCCGGGGCTGGCAGCGGCCGCGCCGGCCGTGGCGGAAAAGTCGTTTTTTGATGAAATCTAGCCCGTGCATTCAACGGATTCAGGTTGCTGAGAAGCCCGCCATCCGGCGGGCTTTCTTTTTGCCGCAGGGGCGGGCCCTGCTTCCGCAGCGTTTTGTGTTGCAGAAGCGGCGGTTTGTATAGGTGGCGGGGTGGGCCCGGCCGGGACCTTTGTGGAGTAAATCAAGTAGTTCACTTACTTCCACAACTACACATGAGCACCATCAAAAAAGTAGCATTGGGCAATCAGGGCCTGCAGGTTTCCGTCGAAGGGCTGGGCTGCATGGGCATGACGGGCGGCATCAACGGCATGAGCGTGTACGGCGAGGCCGACGAGGCCGAAAGCATTGCCACCATTCACCGGGCGCTGGAGCTGGGCGTCGATATGCTGGACACGGCCGACCTCTACGGCCCCATGCTGAACGAGCGGCTGGTGGGCAAGGCCATTGCCGGCCGGCGCGACCAGTTCACCATTGCCACCAAATTCGGCTTCGAAATAGACGACCACGAGCAGTGGACCGGCGGCTACAACGGCCACCCCGCCTACGTGCGCAAGGCCATCGAACGCTCCCTGCGCAACCTCGGCACCGACTACGTGGACCTCTACTACCTGCACCGCCTCGACCCCCACGTGCCCATCGAAGACACCGTGGGCGCCATGAGCCGGCTGGTAGAGCAGGGGAAAGTCCGCTACCTGGGCCTGAGCGAAGTGCCGGCCGACATCCTGCGCCGGGCCTGCGCCGTGCACCCCATCTCGGCCCTGGAAACGGAGTATTCGCTGTTTGACCGCCGGGTGGAGGAGGAAGGCATTATGGAGGCCGCCCGGGCGCTGGGCATCGGGTTCGTGGCGTATTCGCCGCTGGGCCGGGGCTTCCTCTCGGGCGATATCAAGACGCCGGACGACTTCGAGCCCAACGACTCGCGCCGCTGGTTTCCGCGCTACCAGGGCGAGAATTTCTACCGGAACCTGGCCTTGGTCGACAAACTGAAGGCCCTGGCCCAAGCCAAAGGCGTGACCGCCGCGCAGCTGGCCCTGGCCTGGGTGCTGGCCCAGGACGTGGTGGTGATTCCGGGCACCAAGCGCCGCGTGTACCTCGAAGCCAACGTAGCCGCCGCCGCCATTGCGCTGAGCGCCGCCGAATTGGCGGCGCTGGATGCCATCATGCCGGTGGGCAGCGCGGCGGGGGCGGCATATCCGGAAGGGTTCTAGGGCGGCGAACCTGCCAAAACGGCCGTGCCCACCGGGCCGCCGCGCCGCCGAATCCGCGCTGCCGCGCAACTAATCCGAAGGCATGGGGTTGGTAGGGCGGTAGGAATGCTTCGGCGATGCGGCGGCCCGGTGGGCATGCCTTTCCGGTTGATACTTATGAAAACTCCCGCAAAAGACTTCCAGGTGCTGTCCACGGTGTCGGATTTTACCCGGCATTTTGGGTTTCCGGCCCCGGGGCACCCCTTGCTCACGGTCATCGACCTGGAAAAAACGCGGCACCTGCCGCCGCCCAGCGGCCCGGCCATCCGCGAGATGTACATCATTTCGCTGAAGAAGAACCTGAAAGGCCGCATTCACTACGGCCACCGCGACTACGACTTCAGCGAGGGCGTGCTGGCGTTTTACGCGCCCGGCCAGCTGTGCGAGAGCAACAGCTCCATTGATATTTCAGAGCTGACGGGCTGGATGCTGGTCTTCCATCCCGACCTCATCGGGAAGTACCCGCTGGGCAAGAAAATGGCCAGCTACGGCTTTTTTTCTTACCGGGTGAGCGAGGCGCTGCACCTCTCGGCCAAGGAGGAAAGCATGCTCGACGGCCTGATGGACAGCATGCGGCGCGAATACGAGCAGTCCATCGACGCCTTTAGCCAGGACGTGCTGGTGTCGCAGCTTGAGGTGCTGCTCAACTACGCCAACCGCTTCTACCACCGGCAGTTCCTCACCCGCCGCCCCGCCGGGCACGACCTGCTGACCCGCTTCGAAGAGCTGCTGACCGGCTACTTCGCGCAGGAGGCCGAAAAGCCGCTGCCCACCGTGCAGCACTTCGCCGATGCCCTGCACGTGTCGCCGGCCTACCTGAGCGACATGCTGCGCACCCTCACCGGCCAGAACACCCGGCAGCACATCCACCACGCCCTCATCGAGAAGGCCAAGCGCCTGCTGCTCAGCACCTCGCTCACCATCAACGAAACCGCGTTTCAGCTGGGGTTTGAGTACCCGCAGTATTTCACGCGTCTGTTTAAAAGCAAAACGGGCCTGACGCCGGCCGCCTTCCGGTTTTCGGCGCAGTAGGGCGTAAGGACAACAGCCAAGGGCAGCGGTGGAGCCCCATAAGCGGTTTTGCCGCTGCCCTTGGCGTTGTTATACTGGTCATGCAATGGCTGGCGAACATGGCGTCGGGATACACCAGCTGCTACTGCCAGCCCTGCACCGAATGCCCGCCAAAAATGCCTTGGTTCACCAGCGGGGTGAAGATGGGGTAGGGGAAAGCCGGTTCGAGGGCGCTGGCGTCGTCCAGCCGCTGAAGCTGCTCGGGCGTGAGGCGAACGGCGAGGGCGGCCAGGCTGTCGCGCAGCTGCGCCACCTGGCTGGCGCCGATGATGGGCGACGTCACGCCCGGCCGGGCCAGCACCCACGCCAGCGCCACTTGTGACAACGGCTGCCCGGCCTGCCCGGCCACGTCGCGCAGGGCATCCAGTATGCGCCAGTTGCGGTCGGTGAATAGCGTGTTGCCGAAAGGATTGGGGCCGCTGAGCCGGCCTTCGCCACTGGCACCGGCTTCGGTCCGCTGGTACTTGCCGGCGAGGAAGCCGGCCGCCAGCGGGCTCCAGGGCACAATGCCGAGGCCGCTCTCGCGGGCGGCGGGCACGTGCTCGCGCTCAATGCTGCGCTCTACCAGCGAGTAGGCCACCTGCAGGGCAACGGGGCCGGGCACGGCGTGCGCCCGGGCCAGCGCGGCGGCCTTGGCGGCATACCAGGCCGGCATGTCGGAAAAGCCGAAGTAGCGGATTTTGCCGGCCCGCACCAGGTCGCCCAGCGTTTGCAGCACCTCTTCCACGGGCGTCACCATGTCCCAGACGTGCAGCCAGTACAGGTCCACGTAGTCGGTGTGGAGGCGGCGCAGGGAGCCCTCGAGGGCGCGGTAGATGTTTTTGCGCCCGTTGCCGCCCCCGTTGGGGTTGCCGGGCTGGCCGCTGAAGCCGAATTTGGTGGCCAGCACCAGCTTATCGCGCAGGCTGCGGCTGGCCATGTACCGGCCCACCAGCTCCTCGCTGCGGCCGCCGGCGTACACGTCGGCGGTGTCGATGAAATTACCGCCGGCGTCTGCGTACTCGTTGAAAATGGCTTCGGAAACGTCATCGGGCGAGCCCCAGCGCGGGGTGCCAAACGTCATGGTGCCCAGGGCGAGCGGGCTGACAATGAGGCCGGAGCGGCCCAGGGTGCGGAAATTGGTCAGGGACATAAAAAAACGTGCGTGGTGGTTGGGCAAAGGTGCGGGCCCGGCGGGCCGCCGCTGCTATACAAACCGCTGGTTCTGCAACACAAAATGCGGCGGCCGTGCCGGGGCGCGCCGGCCGTGCGGCAAACCCGTACTTTTGCGCGCACCTCACCACCACACCGCCGCACGCATGGGCCAGATTGCACTCGAAGGAATGGAGTTTTTTGCCTTTCACGGCTACTACGACGAAGAGCAGAAAATCGGGAATAAGTACGGCGTCGACCTCTACATCAGCACCAACCTGCTGGCGGCCGGCGAGTCGGACAAGCTGACGCAGACGGTGAACTACGAGGTGCTCTACCGCCTGGTGGCGGAGGAAATGCGCGCCCCTGCCCGCCTGCTGGAGCACGTCGCCCACCGCGTGCTCGACCGCATCATGGCCGAACTGCCGCACGTGCGCAAGGTGCGCATCAGCGTGAGCAAGTTCAATCCGCCGCTGGGCGGCATCTGCCAGCGGGCCCGCGTGACGCTGGCCAAGCGGCGCCAGGCAAAAGCGGGAGTAGGGATATAGCGGTTTTATGAAAAAAATATTGTGCTGACACACAATATGTTGAATGCAAAATCAGGTTCAATACGAAATAATTCGTAGATAAATCTTGCAACTACGAATGGTTTCGTAACATCTTTGCCTCATCCTACGAAATAATTCGTAGTAGCCTCTCGTTTCACCAGCATGAGCAAAGCACCGCCCCCCAAACCTACGGATTCCGAGCTGGAAATCCTGCACGTGCTCTGGCAGCACGGGCCCGCCACGGTGCGGGCCATCAACGACCACCTCAGCCAGCGCCGCCAGGCGGAGGTGGGCTACACCACCACGCTCAAGATTTTGCAGCTGATGCTGGAAAAAGGGCTGGTGCGCCGCGACGATGCCGACCGCAGCCACGTGTACCGGGCCGCCGTGCGCGAGCAGGAAACCCAGAGCCTGCTCCTCGACAAGTTCGTGGACGCCACCTTCGGCGGCTCGGCCCTGAAGCTGGTGATGCAGGCCCTGGGCAGCCGCCAGACCTCGGCCGACGAGCTGGCGCAAATCCGCCGCCTGCTGAATGACATTGAAATCCAAAACTCCACCTCAACTTCCGACGACGATGACCACGCTTGAGCAGTTCGTTTCGCCCGCCCTGACGCGGGCTCTGGGTTGGACCTTGCTGCACTCGCTGTGGCAGGGCGCGCTGGTGGCGGCCGTGCTGGCCGGGGCGCTGCTGCTGCTGCGCCGGCAGCGGGCCGAAGTGCGCTACGTGGCCTCGGCCGGGGCGCTGGGCATGGTGGTGGCGCTGGCGGGCCTCACGTTCGGGCTGTATTTCAATTCGACGGCGGAGCGGGCCCCGCGTCTGGGTGCCGCCGCAGCAGGAGCCGCGCCGGCGGTGGGGCCGCCGGCTGCCGCTGCTCAAACGACGGTTTCGCTGGCTTCAGAAAGGACGGTTGCAGGCGCTGCTTCCCGGCAAAAGGTGCGGCATAAAAGCCACACGGCAGCGACAAGTACTTCAGGGGCTTCGGCAACATCATCGGACGCAAAATCGAGCTGGCTGGCCATTGGCCTGCGGTATTTCGACAACCACCTGCCGCTGCTGGTGCTGGCCTGGCTGCTGGGCCTGCTGGCCATGAGCCTGCGCATGCTGGGCGGCCTGCTGTATGTGCAGCGCCTGCGCAGCTACCGCGTGCGGCCGCTGAGCGCGGCCTGGCAGGAGCGGTTTGCCGCGCTGGCGGCGCGCAGCGGCGTGCGCCGCCCGGTGGCGCTGCTGGAGTCGGCGCTGGTGCAGGTGCCGCTGGTGGTGGGGCACTGGCGCCCCGTGATACTGCTGCCGCTGGGCACGGTGGCGGGCCTCACGCCGGCCTATCTGGAAGCCATTCTGGCCCATGAGCTGGCCCACGTGCTGCGCCGCGACTACCTCGTGAACCTGCTGCAAACCGTGGCCGAAGTGCTGTTTTTCTACCACCCGGCCGTGTGGTTTGTGGCCGGCTGCGTGCGGACTGAGCGCGAAAACTGCTGCGACGACACCGCCACCGCCCTCGTGGGCGGCGACCCGCTGCGGCTGGCCCGCGCCCTCACTGCCCTGGCCGAGTGGACGCAAAGCGCCGTGGTGCCTTCTGCCCCGCGCCTGGCGCTGGCCGCCATGGGCAAGCGCAACGCCCTGCTGAACCGCGTGCGCCGCCTGGTGACGCGCCGCCCCGCCGCGCCCACGCTGGCCGAGGGCATCATGGCCGGGGCGCTGGTGGTGGGCGGCCTGGGCCTGCTGGGCGGCAGCGTGGCGCTGGCCGTGCCGATGCCGGCGGCCGCTCCGACGCCGGTGGCCTTCGACTGGCAGGCCGGGCTCGCCCAGACGAATCCGAAACCAGCCGCTGCTTCGGACACCACGAAGCGGACGACGGCTACCACTAACACCACCACGACCACCACGACCACCGCGCCGCCCCTGCCCGCGCTGCCTGCGCCGCCGGAAATTCGCCGCGAAGTGGTTGTGAGGGATGGCTCCGATGCCAACGACGACAATACCGACCAGGACCGGCCCCGCCCGAAGCACAAGGTGCGCCGCGTCGTCGTGAACGGCCGGGAAATGGGCCCGGGGGCTTTCTCCGACCAGCCCGGCACGGTGGTTATCACGAAGGACAAAAAGGGCCGCGTGACCGACCTCGTGGTGAATGGCCAGCGCGTGGAAACGGAAACCGGCAAGGACAAAGGCAAAAAGGGCAAGGACCGCCAGCAGGTGGAAATCATTCAGCTGATGCCGGCATTCGCCCCCGAGGCGCGGGCTTTCGTGTTCCGCAGCGACGGCCTGAAACAGCGCGAATTAGAGCGCGACGTGCGGCGCGAAGCAACGCGTGAGCTCTGGCGCAATTCCGACCGCAGCTTCGATTTTCAGTTCGACTTTCCGAAGCAGAACATGCGGATGGACCAGCGCTTCCATGTGTCGCCCGACGTGCGGCTGGACCGTACCTACCGGCTGAAAACGCTTAACGGTAGCTCCGGCATCGATTCCCGCGAAGTGGCGCTTGAGGCCCTGCGCGGGGCCGAGCGCGGCCTGCGCACCGCCGCTTCGGCCAAGGGCCTGAGCACCGAGCAGCGCAAGCGCATCAGCAAGGAGCTGGAGAACGTGCGGACGCAGCTCCACAAGGCCGAAAGCGAGGCCTCGTCGCTGCACAAGCTGCGCAACGGCGGCGAGCTGGACGAGGAGCTGCGCGACCGCCAGCAGGAGCTGCAGGACCGTCAGCAGGAAATTCAGGAGCGCCGCCAGGAAATAAAGGAGCGGATTCGCGAGTCGCAGCAGGAGCTGCAGGACCTGGAACAGGGCCGTGCCCAGGCCGACCGCGACCGCCAGCGGGCCGAGCGTGACCGTGAGCGGGCCGAGCGTGACCGCGAGCGCGCCGAGCGCAGGCAGCAGCAGCACGATGCCCTGATTGACCAGCTGCAAAAAGATGGGCTGATTACGGACCGCGACAATTTCGAATACCGGCTCACGGCCAAAAGCCTGACGGTGAATGGTAAGGTCCAGTCGGCCAGGCTGCACCAGAAATACCTGAAGCTGTTTGAAGCCGACCGGGGCCACAAGATGAGCGACACCGGCGCCATGGTGATAACCCGCAACGGCAGCAGCAGCACCAGCAGCAGCAGCAACTTCGACCAGTCGGAAGGGCCCCGGCCACCGCGACCGCCCAAGGCTCCGCGTGCGCCGCTGGCGCCACTGGGCGCGGCCCCCATGGCGCCCATGCCGCCGGTGGCCCCGCCCGCGCCCCCGCTGCCACCCCAAATCGACACGGAAAGCCTGCGCGACGAGCTGCGCAAAGACGGCGTGATTGGGGCCGGCGAGAAGGACTTTCAGTTCCAGCTCAACGGCTCGGGCTTGACGGTGAACGGCAAGCGGCAGCCCGATGAGCTGGCGCAGAAGTACCGCAAAATGACGGGCCACGACAATGGCAAGAAGTTCAACGTGACGATTTCGACCCAGGAATAGGGGAGAGGTCAGGGTGCAGAAAGCCGGTTTTCTGGAGCAGGGAGCCGGCTTTTTTGTGCCCGAAAGCAGGGGTTGACTGGCGAAAATAAATCGGCGGTAAGCCGTAACGGAAAGCCGTTTGCGCGGTACTCAAGGCCGGAATGGCCCCGGCAGCTGCCGGTTTTTCTCAGGCATTCTCCGTGAAATACTCCCGCCCAACGCAACGGTCGGGCTCACTCATGCATCTCTTGGCCCCTCCGAAAGCCTTATTTATTCGGACAAACGCTATGCACCGTTTTCTACTGCTGGGTTGGTTGATGCTATTTGCCGGGGCTGCCCGGGGCCAGTCGCCCGCCACGGTATCGGCCCCGGCCGATGCCGCCAAAGCCGCGCCCAAGCGCAAGCTCCAGGCCACGCGCATCGGCACCGCCCCCAAGCTCGACGGCGCCCTCGACGAAGCCGTGTGGCAGGCCGCGCCCATCGCCACGCAGTTCTACGAGCTGGAGCCCACGCCCGGCCGCCTCGAAAAGCACCCCACCGAGGTGCGCGTGCTCTACGACGACAACGCCATCTACATCGGGGCCATCATGCACGATGTGGCCCAGGACTCCATTCTGCGCGAGCTCAGCGCCCGCGACAACATCGGCAACTCGGACTGGTTCGGGGTGTTTTTCGATACCTACAACGACCACCTCAACGCCTACGAGTTCATCGTGACGTCGGGCGGCGTGCAGTTCGACGCCCGGCAGTCGCCCACCAACGGCGAGGACGGCAACTGGAACGCCGTGTGGGACTCGCGCACCGCCCTGCGCGGCACCGACTGGGTGGCCGAAATCCGGATTCCCTACTCCGCCATTCGCTTCAGCAAGGCCGCCGAGCAGGTGTGGGGCCTGAATTTTGGCCGGCAGCGGCGCAGCTCGCGCCAGAAGTTTTTCTGGAACGAGGTGAAGCCCCAGGTGTCGGGCTTCGTGAACCAGTGGGGCGAGCTCACCGGCCTGCGCGACCTCAGGCCGCCGTTGCGCCTCTCGCTCACGCCCTACGTGAGTGCCTACGTCAACCACTACCCCTACAACGAGCAGGGCCGGCAAAACGCCACCACCAGCTTCAACGGCGGGGCCGACGTGAAGTGGGGCATCAACGAGAGCTTCACGCTGGATGCCACGCTGGTGCCCGACTTCGGCCAGGTGCAGAGCGACAACCAGGTGCTCAACCTCTCGCCCTTCGAGGTGCAGTACAACGAAAACCGCCAGTTTTTCACCGAAGGCACCGAGCTGTTCAACAAGGGCGGCCTGTTCTACTCCAGAAGGGTGGGGGCCACGCCGCTGGGCTTCGGCAACGTGAGCGGGCAGCTGCGCGCCGGCGCCCGCATGGCCGACGGCAAGCGCCAGGCCGGCGAGTTCATCGTGCAAAACCCCGGCGTGACGCGCCTGCTGAACGCCACCAAAGTATCGGGCCGCACCAGCAAGGGGCTGGGCGTGGGCGTGTTCAACGCCATCAGCAACGACGTGTACGCCACCGTGCAGGACAGCACCAGCGGCGCCCGCCGCGATGTGCTGACCCAGCCGCTGAGCAACTACAACATCGTGGTGCTCGACCAGAGCCTGAAAAACAATTCCTACGTCAGCCTCGTCAACACCAACGTGACGCGGGCCGGTGCCACCTACGACGCCAACGTGACCGGCGGCCTGTTTCGCTTTGCCAACAAGGCCAACTCCTACGCCCTCGACGGCCGCCTGGTGTACTCCAGCCGGCGCGGCAAAGCCTTCGGCTCCGAGGAAAAAGTTTCGGACCAGGACGGCTACAAGTACTACCTGAGCTTCAACAAAATCTCGGGCAAATTTACCTGGGGCTTCGACCACGGCATCGAGTCGCATACCTACAACCCCAACGACCTGGGCCTGCTCTTCGCCAACAACAACATTTCGCAGAGCCTTTACGCCAACTACAACATCTACAAGCCCTTCTGGAAGGTGAACAAGCTCAGCACCTACGCCAGCGCCTCGTACTCGCTGCTGGAGCAGCCGCGCCTCTACCAGGACCTGGGCTTTTATGCGGGCGGCAATACCACCTTCACCAAAAACTTTCTCACCACCGGCATTAACCTCGATGCCGCGCCGCTCACCCGCGACTACTTCGACCCGCGCCGCTACCCCATCGGCCAATACTACGTGCGCAAGCCCGCCAACTTCGGTGTGAACGGCTTTTTCTCGTCCGACTACCGCAAGAAATTTGCCTGGGACCTCAACTACGGGGCCCGCTTTTTCGTGGCCGACGGCGCCCGCACCGGCCGCCACACCTACGCCCTCACGCTGGGGCCGCGCTACCGCGTCAGCAACCAGCTCAGCTTTGTGTACGCCATCAGCTACGAGCTGCGCCGCAACCAGATTGGCTACGCCGGCGGCCTCAACGCGTCGGATTCGACGGATGCGCCCGTGCTGCGCCGCTTCGGCGGCGATGCCGGCGACGTGCTGCTGGGCCGCCGCGACGTCACCACGTTCACCAACACGGCCACGGCCACCTACACCTTCACCAACCGCATGTCGTTCAACATTCGCCTGCGGCACTACGTGAGCAACGTGCACTACCGCGACTTCTCGCGCCTGCACCCCGACGGCCTCGAAACCCCCGAGCCCGCCTACCAGCGCAACCGCGACAACACCTTCAACGCCTTCAACATCGACGCCGTTTATTCGTGGTGGTTTGCGCCCGGCTCGCAGGTGAGCATCGTCTGGAAAAACGCCGGGGCTTCCTTCTTCGAAGCCAACGCCGCCACCCCGCTCTACTTCGACAACCTGAGCAACACCATCAACACCCCGCACAATAACAACGTGTCGGTGAAGGTGCTTTATTATCTGGATTACCTGGCCCTGCGGCCAAGAAGGGGGTAGAAGAAGTTAATTATCCCAAAGCCTCTAGGGTTAGAGTCATTGAAGCTGTTTAGAAAGGCTGATTTGCCTGCACGTCTGTCATCCTGAGCGCAGCGAAGGACCTTCTCACATCAGCACAACGCCTATTCTAACGTGGTAAGGTCCTTCGCTGCGCTCAGGATGACAACGCTTTTGACTTGCTAAACAGCTTCATTAATTTGACAAGCGCATACACGATAATATGCGCAAACAAAACAATTGTACTGTAGAAAAGAACAGGTAATGAGCCGCCGTATTTAAAATTCTCTTTATCGGAGAATGTGTAAAGCACGAAAGAAGTATAAGCAAGAAAGATTGCCAGATTAACGATTGAGGCCTTTCGTTTTGTGAAGAAGGGCCTCAATAAAAAGTAGATAAATGCGCCGATGTAACAGCAGTAGAGCGCAGAGAATTCTTGGTCGGTCGGGAACATTCGATTCTTCGCGTAACTCCACTGTAGAAAAATGCAGCTTCGGGGCAATGCAACGTAGGGGCGGGGGCCGGCCCCGCCCCTGCACCGGTCCTGCACACCGACCTCATCATGACTGTCACGACTCGTTCAGCCCCTTCCCGCTCAGAATCGGCGGCACACATTTCTCAATCCGCGACTCCCGGGTCCTGGCCTGTTTAGGGGCCGCGAAATGGAGCAGATAAGCCCGTTGCCGGCCCGGCGTCAGGGCTTCGAAAGCGGCTTTCAGGGCCGGATTTTCCGCTAGCTTTTGTTGAAATTCTTCCGCCATGCGGAATTCAGCGGCGGGCTTCAGCGGAACTTTCAGGCCGAGTTTTTCGACCTCAATGGCCTCGAAGATGTAGGCTTTCAGCGTGGTTTCCAGCGCGGTAATTTCCGGTACGCTGGCAAACCGAATCTGCCGCTGCGACTGCGTGTTTTCCGTTTGCTGAATCAGGATGCCGGCCGCGTCCTGCAGCAAGGCACCTTTGAAGAACAGGACCGCGCAATATTCCTTGAAGGCATGGAGGAGCAGTACGTTGCGGTTCTGAAACGTGTAGCAGGGCACGCCCCATTTCAGCTCTTCAGGGAGCCCGCAGCCGAGCACAATCCTGCGCAGGGCAACTAGCTCTTGCTGCCACCTGGTGGCTTTGCTGAAATAGAAATCAACGTTGGGATTGGTCATGCGCTCGGAGGATGAGTGGCCTGCTTCGCGATAAAGCCGGCTGCCCGGAATTCCGGGTTTACGGGCGCGTTCGTCATCGGGGCAGGCGGCGGGCTAGTGGCTGCCGGGGCCGTCAACCGGCTCCCACAACTCAATCTTGTTGCCTTCCTCGTCCATGATATGAACGAATTTTCCGTAATCGTAAGTCGCAATGCTGTCGAGGATGGTGACGCCGTTGGCCTGGAGTCTGGCTACCAGGCCTTCAATGTTCCGGACCCGGTAATTAATCATGAAGTCCTTTTTGGAGGGAGAAAAATACGCATCTCCTGTCTTGAACGGGCTCCATTGCAGCGAATTCACCTCGTCTGGCTTGTTAATGTCCCTGGATTCAAAACCCGACGAACCCCAGGCGTTGAATTCCAGCCCCAGGTTTTTGGCATACCAGTCCTTCATTTCCTTCGGGTTGTCTGAAAAAAAGAAAATGCCGCCAATTCCGGTTACTTTGGGTGCCGAGTCGTTTGGGGCGTTGGTGGGGGTGGTTTGGCTGGTCTGGTCGTCCATATGGCTGGTTGTTCTGGTGTTAGCGTTACAGCTGGCAAGAAGCACGGCAAGCGAAGGCGAAAGCAGTGGCAGTAGTATTTTCATCCGGTCCCAATTTTGTGCCGTCACCCGGGCCGCTGCCATCGCCGGCTGCCGCTGCAGGCAAGATAAGCCCGCTGCGGCAATCCGGCCATTGCTGGCTGGAGTAGCGCCCAGGTTACGCCCGCTGCCGGGCCGGTTGGGTGCGGGCAGCAGCTAAAAAAAACCTTCCCTCTCCCCCCGCGTTTGCTACAAGCATGAGTTTATTTTCCTTTTCGGCCGCCCTGCTCACCCTGGCGGGCCTGTTTTCTTACCTCAATGCCCGGTTTTTTCGCCAGCCGGCGGGCATTATGTTTTTGTTGCTGGGGGTGCTGGCGGCGGTTTCGGTTTTGGGCGTGGGGCAGGTATTGCCGGGCTTTGCAGCCGAAGTGAAGGCCCTGCTGGTAGCCTTCGATTTTACGGAGTTTCTGATGGGTTCGGTGCTGAGCTTCCTGCTGTTTGCGGGCTCGCTGCACGTGCGGGCCGAGGCGTTGCGGGCGGTTTGGCGCAGCATTGCAGCCTATTCCACGCTGGGCGTGCTGCTGGCCACGGCGCTGGTGGGGCTGGGCACCTACGCACTGTTTCAGGTGGTGGGCACGCCGCTGCCGCTGCTGCCGTGCCTGCTGTTTGGGGCCCTCATTGCGCCCACCGACCCCATTGCCGTGCTCGGCATCCTGAAAACCACCCCGCTCGACCCCAAGATTGAAACCAACTTGGCCGGCGAGTCGCTGTTCAACGACGGCTTCGGGGTGGTCGTGTTCGTGACTTTGCTCGAAATTGCCACGCCCGGGGCAGCGCCCACGCCGGGCTCGGTGGGCCTGCTGCTGCTGCGCGAAGCCGGGGGCGGCCTGCTGGCCGGGGCCGTGCTGGGCTACATGGGCTACCGCCTCATCAAAACCATCGACCACTTTCAGACCGAGGTCATCCTCAGCCTGGCCCTCGTGATGGGGGGCTACGCGCTGTGCCACGCGCTGCACGTGTCGGGGCCGCTGGCCATGGTGGTGGCCGGCCTCATCATCGGCAATGTGAGCCGCAGCGGGGCCGTGTCGGACACGACGCGCGACTACCTCGAAAAATTCTGGGAGGCCCTCGACGAGGTGCTCAACGCCGTGCTGTTTGTGCTGATGGGGCTGGAGCTGGTGGTGGTGGGCGTGAGCCCGCTCTACCTCGGGTTGGGGCTGGTGGCGGCGGTGTTGGCGCTGCTGGTGCGCTACGTGGCCCTGGCCGTGCCCACGCGCCTGCTGGGCCTCACGCAGCAGCTGCCGCCGCGCACGCTGCTGGTCCTCACCTGGGGGGGGCTGCGGGGCGGCATCTCCCTGGCCCTGGCCCTGGGCCTGCCGCCGGCCATGCACCCCGATATCTTTGTGCCCATGACCTTTGCCGTGGTGCTGTTTTCAGCCGTAGCGCAGGGACTTACGTTAAAGAAGCTACTGGGCTGGCTCAACCTGCCCACCGCCTAAGCAGCAGCAGTGCGCTGGCTGGTTTTTTGGTTTTATTCTGGTTTCATGATTCCCACCCAACATTATTTTTCCAACGCTGTGGGCTCGGTGCTGTTCGTGCCCGGCTCTTTTGTGTACCTGCACTTTACGGGCGAGCCCCTGGGCAGTGTCGAGCTGCGCGCCCTCTATGTGCACGCCGCCAACCTGCTGGCCCGCCACTCGCTGGGCGGCATCCTGGCCGACCACCGCGCCATGCCCGAGGCTTTCGCGGCCGATGACCGGGACTGGCTCCTGACGCAGTGGCTGCCCAATACCATTGGCCCGCCCCCGCCGCCCGTGTTCTACGCCGTGCTGCCCAACGCTAATCCGGCCCGCCGCCTGCACACCGACGAGGTGCTCAGCGCCCTGCGCCGCTACGTCACGGTGGGTGTGTTTGACGACCTGGACCAAGCCGCCGATTGGCTGCACGTACAGGAAGGCGGCCCCTCGGCCAATTAGGCGCGGCCATTCCCCACGCCCGCAGGCGGGCCGAAAATTCCCCCTCTGCCTGTTGCCGCTGCTGCTACTTCGCCGCCATCTGCTGGTCGGCCAGCTTCACGGCCTCGTACAGGTTCACGATGCCCCCGGACTTCGAAAGCGTGGTGAAATCGACCAGCTTTTTGGTGCCGGGCTTCTGCACGTCCAGGTGGTACTGCGTGGCCGATTGCATGATAATCTGCTTGAGCTGGGCCGGCGTGAGCTGTGGATAATACGACTTGAGCACCGCCGCCACGCCCGCCACCACCGGCGCGGCCATGCTGGTGCCGCTGTAGGTGGCGTAGGTATTGCCCGGCGTGGCCGAATAGATATCCACGCCCGGCGCAAACACGTCCACCGTGGTCTGGCCGTAGTTCGAGAACCGGGCCGGCAGCTCCGGCGTGTTGAAGCGGCTGCTGGCCCCCACCGTAATCTGGTTCGGAATGTCCTGCCCGCCGAGGTAGCGGGCCGAGGGATAGTTCTCGTCCTTGTCGGTATCAAGGGCGCTGTTGCCGGCAGCGTGCACCAGCAGCACGCCCTTCTGGTCGGCATACTGCATGGCGGCATCCACGGCGGCTTTGTCCGGCGAAAAGTCCTTGCCGAAGCTCATGCTGATAATCTGGGCGCCATTGTCCACGGCGTAGCGAATGGCGTTGGCCACGTCCTTATCGCGCTCGTCGCCGCTGGGCGTCGAGCGCACGCTCATGATGCGGACGTTGGGCCCGGCCACGCCGTCGGCCCCCAGCTGGTTGCCGCGCACGCCCGCAATAATGCCCGCGCAGTGCGTGCCGTGGTGGGCATCGGGCCCCTGCGAGTCGGGGTTGCCGTAGCCGGTTTCGGCGAGGTTGCTCACGTCGTCGCCCACGATGGGGCGCGGGTTGTAGGCCGGGTTCAGGCTTTTTTCCACCCGGTCCTGCGAGCGGGTGAGGGCTTCGTTTAGCCGTTTCAGGGCATCGTCGGTATCGGCAAAGTTGCGGCGGCGCAAAAACGCGTACAGCGAAGCCGCGCTGGGCACATCAGGCCGCGAAACCATGGCCTGGTGCAGCATGGCCGTGTCGGCGGCCGTCACGTTCAGCGCTTTCTTCACCTGCTGAAACGAGTAGGTATTCTGCGCATAGGCGTCCTTCAGATACGCCAGCTGCTTGTTTTCCTCGTCCACGCCTTTCTCAAAAACCTTTCTGGCCCGCTCGTACATATCGAACTTGGCCTGGTCGGCCGCCGACAGCTTCTTGCGTTTCGCGCCCTCAAACTGCGCCCGGTACTGCGCCACAATGCGGGTTTGCTCCAGGGTTTCCACGGCAATGTTGCGGCCGTCCTTGCCGCCCAGAAAATTCCAGCCGCGCACGTCGTCCACGTAGCCGTTGTGGTCGTCGTCGAGGCCGTTGCCGGGGATTTCGGTGGCTTTGCGCCAGAGCACGGGCTTCAAATCGACGTGGGCCGAGTCGATGCCCGAATCGATGACGGCCACCAGCACGGGGGCCGCCTTGCGGCCGGCCAGCAGCTCGCGGTAGGCCTTGTCGGCACTGATGCCGGGCACGCCATCGGCTTTCAGGTCCAGGTGCTGCCAGCGGCGCACGGCCTCGGGCGAAGCCTGGGCGCTGACGGTGCGGGCGGAAAAAGCCAGAAGGCCCAGCAAAGCCAGGCGCGTCGAAACCAGCATAAAACAGTGAAAAGCGAGGTGGAAAAGGAAATGACCAGAATTGAAGCGACGAAGCTATTCACAACCGGACAACTGCCCAAAAGCGAACAGCTTATTGCTTTGCAAATCAATTGATTTTTCAGGTAATAACTTGAATGTTAGTTGATTACAAAATTGGCACGCCAATGGAATTACCCTATGCAGCCCGGGCAGGTAGCCGCTCAAATCCGGACACGCGCTGCTGCTGCGGGATTCTCATTCTCCCCATACACGGTCAATTTTCACCCCTTTTTTTCTGTTTTACTCATGAAAACGCTTTTCAACCCCCGCCTTGCTCAACGCGTGTCGCAAACAGCCGAAGCGGCCCGCCCCGTACTGCTGGGCGCGCTGGCGCTGCTCGGCAGTGCCTTTGCGCGGCCCGCCCGGGCCCAGCAGCCCGAGCCCGTGCGCATGACCCAGCCCACCGCCAGCAGCCTGCGCCTGCGCTTCGACAACCCCACCCAGCGCCCCGCCCGCCTCACCGTGCTCGACGTGGACCGCAACGTCTGCCTGCTCAACGAAGCCCACCGCGAGCCCGCCTACGGCACCCTGCTGAAGTTCGACACGCTGCCCACCGGCCGCTACGTGGTGGCCCTGCGCGTGGGGGCCAGCCGCTACCGCTACACGGTGCAGGTCGAAACCAAAGCGCCTGGTGCCACCACCATTGCCGTGCGCGAAACCACCACCCGCCGCGTAGAAAACGGCCTGGCCACGGCCGCGCTGTAAGTAGAATTGTAAGAACAATACTGTTACAAAGTAGGGTGCGGGGCCTGCCCCCGCCCGTCGTTGTTCAGAACTAGCGGTAGCTGAACAACGACGGGCGGGGGCAAGCCCCGCACCCTACTCCGTGAAGGGAATAGCCGGCCACTACCCCAGCAGCTGGCTGGCCGCCGCAAACGGCGTGAGCTGCCCGGCCGCCACCGCCGCCTGCAGGGCCGGCAGCTGCGCGCGCACCGTGGCATCGGCATAGAAGCGGCTTTCCAGCGCCTGCACGATGCTGTGGTGCAGCCATTGGAGCTGCTGCTGCTGCCGGCGCTGCGCGAAGTAGCCATTGTGCCGGGTGGCGGCGGCGTAGTTTTCGATGACCTCCCACACTTCGGGAATGCCGGTGCCGGCCACGGCCGAGGTAAGCAGCACCGGCGTGGCCTGGCCCGAGGGCGCGGCCGGAAACAGGTGCAAGGCGCTCTGGTAGTCGACGCGGGCGCGGCGGGCGGCCTGCTCGTTGCCGTGGTCGGCCTTGGTGATGCACAGGGCATCGGCCATTTCCATGATGCCGCGCTTCATGCCCTGCAGCTCGTCGCCGGCGCCGGCCAGCATCAGCAGCAGGAAAAAGTCGACCATGCCGTGCACGGTGGTTTCGGACTGGCCCACGCCCACGGTTTCGACAAAAATGACATCGTGGCCGGCGGCTTCGCATAATAATAACGCCTCGCGGGTGGCGCGGGCCACGCCGCCCAGGCTGCTGCCGGCCGGGGAGGGGCGAATGAAAGCAGCGGCGTGTGCCGCGAGCCAGGGCATGCGGGTTTTGTCGCCGAGAATGCTGCCGCCGCCGCGCTGGCTGCTGGGGTCCACGGCCAGCACGGCCAGCCGGCGGCCTTTTTCTTCGACCAGAAAGCGGCCCAGCGCTTCAATAAACGTGCTTTTGCCCACGCCCGGCACGCCCGTGATGCCCACGCGCAGGCTGCGCCCGGTGTGGGGCAGCACGGCCTGCAATACGTCCTGGGCCAGGGCCTGGTCGGCGGGCAGGGTGCTCTCGACCAGGGTGATGGCGCGGCCCAGCACCGTGCGGGACCCGGCCCGGATACCGGCGGCATATTCGGCAGCAGATAGGCGTTTGGGAGGAGGCAATATAAAAATATTGAAGAGGCGGCTTTAGCTTGCAGACGCAAAGAACGGGCGTTTCGGTAATCAAGGCCGGCAAGCGGGAGTGGGCGACGCAACTACGGCGTTGGCCGACTGCGGTTGGCGGTGCGGGCCGGGCGCGGGTTTCTTGTGTAGTATCTCGCCCTGCTCCGCGTCCCACCCGCCCGCTCCATCCGCCACCTTTTTCACGTGCCCTGCTGCATGAAAGCACCCTTCCACCCCTTCCTGCTGGCCGCCGGGCTGGCTTTGCCCACCGCGGCGCTCGCCCAAAACGAGCTGAGCAACTTCTCGGCCACCGGCCGGGGCGGCGTCATCAACACGTTTGCCTCCGACTACCAGGCCATTGGCATCAACCCCGCCAACCTGGGCCGCAACCCCAATTTCAAGGTGGCCTTCACCATTGGCGAGTTGGGGGCGGGCATCGGCTCGCAGTCGCTCAGCAAAACTACGTTCAAGCACATTCTCTACGACGGCAGCCAGACCATTGGGGCGGCCGAAAAAGCGACGCTGGTTAATCAGCTTTCGGGCGACAACGTGCTGAACCTGAACCTCGACACCAACCTGTTTGGCCTGGCCGTGACGCTGCCCAACGGCCTGGGCGGCATCGCCTTCAGCAGCCGGCAGCGCATTGCCGGCCACCTGGCCCTGAACCGCAACGCGGCCGATATCATCATCAACGGGCAGAACGCCGACATCATCCGGCAGTATTACCCCACGCCCAACAACACGGGCACGCCCACGCCCACCAACCCCAGCGCGCCGATGATTTCGACGGTGCTCGACGGCACCAGCATTCAGGCGGCCGTGACCAACGAGTTCAACATTGCCTACGGCGTGCAGGTGCTCGAAAAAACCGGCTTCAAGCTGTCGGCGGGCGTGGGCTACCGCTACATTCAGGGCATCGGCATTGCCGATATCCGCGCCACGGGCGGCAACCTGACGGCCTACACCTCGCTCTCGCCCATTTTCGACGTGAACTACGGCTCGCTGACCAGCAGCCCCACGTTCAACTACGAGTCGGGCTCGGGGCTGAACCCGGTGGGCAAGGGCAATGGCTTCGATTTTGGCCTGTCGGCCGAAGTAGGTAAAATCGTGCGCCTCGGGGCCTCGGTTACCGACGTGGGCTCGATGACCTGGACCGGCAACGTGCTGGAAGCCAGCGACCAGAAGCTCCAGCAAACCGCCTCCAACGGCGTGACGACCTATAACGTGCTCGAGGAAATCAGCAAGCAGTTCGACACCGACAGCAAAAACCTGTTCACCTACACCACCGCCAAGGAGCGCAAGGCCGACCTGCCCACCAAGCTGCGCCTGGGCGGCGGCGTTCGCATCAGCAAGTTTTTCGAGGCCGGCCTCGACGTGACTATGCCGCTCAACAAAGTGGCCGGCAACCTCACCACCACCTTCGTGGGCGTGGGCGTCGATTACCGCCCCATCAATTGGCTGAAGCTGAGCAGCGGCTTCACCGGCGGCGCGGGCTACGGCAAGAGCCTGCCGCTGGGCCTCACCTTCGTGACGCCCGTGTGGGAAGCCGGCATCAGCACCCGCGACGTGGTGGGCCTGTTCGACGAAAGCTCGCCCTACAGCTCGGTGGCCTTCGGCCTGCTCCGCTTCAAGATTGGCGGCGGGGAGTAGAACGCTTCGCTTAATGAAGAATGAAGAATGAAGAATGAAGAATTATCGTTGGTGTAATTCCTAATTCCTCATTCTTCATTCTTCATTAAGCGAAGCGTCAAGGTACTACCACAAACGTGGGCAGGCCCAGCTTGCTGCGGCGGCCGCCCAGCTTCAGGCCCTCGTCCACGTACTTGCAGTCTTTGCCGGGGGTGTTGGGGTTTTCGATGACGCCGAGGTTGGGGTTGTCTTCGCGGGCCACGTAGATGCGGCCGTCGGGACCGCGCTGCAGGGCGCCGATTTTGCGGTTGGCCGACTTGCCCACCAGCACCGGCGCGCTGGCTTTTTTGCTCAAATCGAACTGCCAGATTTGGGTTTCGCCGCCGCCCACGCCGTTGCAGGTGCCGTAGAGCAGCTTGCCATCGGGTGAAAACTCGACGCCGTAAGCCTCGGCGTAGGGGCCGAAGCTGCGCGGGTTGCTCACCTTGCCGGTGCTGCGGTCGAAGTCGTAGACTTCAAACTTGTTGGTTTCGCGCCAGAGGGCGGCGGCCAGGTGCTTGCCATCGGGCGAGAACTTGAGGGCGCCAATGGCGTTGCGGCCGGGGCCGGCGTTCATGCTGCCCACGTTGCTCATGATGGGCTTGCCGGCCACGCCGTCGGCCGTCACGAGGTAGCTCACGAAGGCGTTGGAGTTCCAGCGGTGGGCCAGCACCCACACGTCGCGGCCGTTGGCGTGGCGCACGGCGGCCAGCTTTTCGGCCACCGGCTGAATGAGCAGCGCATTCACGCGGGGCAGGTCGCCCATGCCATCGGCGCGGGTCATGTCCACGATGGAGTAGCGCAGGCCCTGGGGCGTGCCCTGGGGCGCCACGGTGAAAATGTAGAAAATATTGCCCGAGCCGGGGTCGGGCACGATGAGGGCCGACTGCGTGCTGCTGCCGCTGCCCATCAGCTTGGTGCCGTTGGGCATGGGCTTGTGCTCGCGGTTCCACACGGTTTCGCCGTTGGTGTAGAAGAGCAGCTCGCCGCGGGAGGTGGTGGCCACGGCCGAGCCCTCGTAGGTGCTCATCTTGCCGTCGTTCAGCGGCTTGGGCGTGCCATCGGCAAAGCTGAGGCCGGCCTGCTGGCCGAAATACCAGAGGTCGGTGGTGCGCTGGGCGCGGGCGGCGAAAGCCAGCAGCAGCGGCAGCAGCACGGGAAAAAGGCGTTTCATGGGCAATAAAAGCAGTTGGTAACGCCGGCTTAACGAAAAAACCGTGCCGGGTGGTGCGCCGGAGCTCAGCGGGACGGTGCTGCTGCTGCCCGAACGGGCGCGGCCAGCAGCAGCAGCAATATCCCCAGCAGCGAAACCGGCATCAGAAAATACACGAAGCGCAGGGCCACCGGGTTGCCCAGCGCCAGCGCAAGGCCATTGAGCGGCAGCAGCAGCGGGAGCAGCAACGCCAGCAGCAGCCACTGCTGGCGCCGCCGCAGCCGGGGGCCGAACGCGACCAGCGGCAGCAGCAGCACGGCATCGTAATACAGGTGATAGGTGGTGAGCAGGGTGAGCACACTGGCCAGCATAAAAATATACCAGCCGGCAAGCCGGCTGCCCGGCTGCCGCAGCCCAACCAGCCGCAGCAGGGTAGAAACCCACAGCGCCGCATGCAGCCACAGGTGCCAGGGCCAGCTGCTGGGCTGCAGCCATTCCAGCACGTTGCCCAGCTCCAGCCGCAGGGTCATGCCCTGGGTGAGGGGGTAGTCGGGGTCGGCGGGGTCGAAGGATTGGGCGCGCACCTGGGCCAGCAGGTGCTGGTAGGCAGGCAGCAGCTCGTGCGGAAACGCCGCCCAGCTCCATGCCACGGCGCTCAGCAGGGCCACCACGCCCGCCGCCACCAGCAGCGGCAGCCACTGCTTTTGCCACACAAACCACACCGCAAACGGCAGCAGCAGCGTCACCTTATACGCCGCCAGGCCCAGCAGCAAGCCCGCCAGCAGCTGCCGCGAAAGCCGGCGCTCCGCCTGCTGGCCCACGGCCAGCGCCCCCACGCCCAGCGCCAGCGCCGCAAACGTGGGCTGGCCCGTGAGCAAGGCCGGCACGGTGCCTTTCAGCGCCACCGCCGCCAGCAGAAACTGCCACCACGGCACGGAAAGCCCGTCTGGGTTGGGCAGCACCTTCGCCCACAGCCACGCCAGCAGCCCCAGGCTCAGCAGTGCCAAGCCGTACCACAGCGGCCACGCCACGGCATACGGCAGCTGGCCTATGCTCAGGCCAAACAGCGCCGCCGCCCACGGCGGGTACAGAAACGGCAGGTTGGGCAGGCCGGGCTGGGTGCGGCTTGGCAGCTTTTCGGCTTGCACGGTGCGCTGCCAGCCGGCTTTCAGCGTGGCATCCTCGTAGGGGTTCCCGCCCTGGCGCAGCACGGCCTGGCCCACGTAGCAGGTGCGGAAATCCATGGGCCGGTCGGCATCGGGGCGAGGCTCCCGCACCAGGCGGCTGAGGTTGAAGAGGGCGACGAGCGCCAGAAAAAGCAGGAAGAAACGCGGCACGGCCGCAAAGTAGCGCGAACTTTTAGTTCGCGTCCCGGCGCCATTGGGGCATCGTTTGGGTTTCCGTTGTGGACGCGAACTAAAAGTTCGCGCTACTTCGAAGCCAACTGCGCCGACTCCAGTGCCTCGTGGTGCTTTTCGAAATAAGCATAGCCCGGCATCAGCCCCCGCCAAAAGGCCTTGTGCGGGCTGCGGGCGTGCCTGGCCAGCTCGGCGTCCGTCATCGGAAACGGGAAAATGTGCACGGGAATGGTGCTTTGCCCACTGGCCCGCGCCATCACGGCCAGCAGGTACACTTCCTCGATGCCGGCATCGGTGATGGGCAGGCAGCCGATGCTGGCCGCGCCGCCGTGGATGAAAATGTCGCCGCCGGGGTTGGGCTCGCCCAGGGCCAGGTCGGCGGCGTTGGGGTAGTTGAGGCCCAGCGAGAGGTGGAAATTGCTCTTGGGGTTGAAGCGGTCGATTTCGTAGAAGCCTTCCGGCACCTGGTAGTCGCCGGCCCGGCGCTTGGGCCCGAGGCTGCCCGACGTGGCCGCCAGCGGGTAGGCGCGGAGCAGCTCAAACGGTCCGCCGCCCTGGTTGCGGGCCCACACCTCCACTTCGGCCCGGGTTTTAATCATGCGAATGAAGATTTCCAGCCGCCTGGGGTCGAGGTAGTGGGTGCGGAGGCGGTTGGCCACCACCGGGCCGGTAGCGGCCTCGGCCGCCCGCACGCGCGGAAACCGGCGCTGCTGCTGCCAGAACGCCGCCCCGCTCGTATCGGCTGACGGAGCACAGCCCTGGGCCAGCAGCTGGCAAACGGGCAACAGAAACAGGACGCAGCACGACAACCGACGCAGCATAAGCAACAACCAGCATGATGAGGAATGCAGCTACAACGGCATTCAGGAATTTCTATTTTGTGCTGCCGATAAAATTGTTGTCGGGCCAGGGGTAACGTCCGGATAATGGCCGCTGCGCGGTTGCAGGGCTACCTTCGTAGTGGCGGGCGAACGGTTGTTTCGTCCGGCCCTTGCCTATGTGCTTCGCAATCAGTTTCCGTCGTTTTGCGCCCGTGCTGCCGCTGCTGGCGCTGCTGGGCTGCTCCGGCAACCCCAGCACCAGGGCCACGCCCGACGCCCCCGGCGTGCTGCCCGGCCCCATTGCCGGCACCGCCCAAACCCAGCTTTCCAACGGCTGGAAGCTCAGCCCCGCCGGCACCGCCACCCCGCTGGGCGACTTCCCCCTCAACCTGCAAATCAGCCCCGACGGCCGCCTGGCCGCCGTGGTGAATGCCGGCTGGGGCGAAAACTCCGTGCAGCTGCTCGACGCCGCCACCGGCCAGGTGCTCGATACCCGCGTGGTGCCGGCGGCCTGGGCCGGCCTCGCTTTCGCGCCCGATGGCCGCACCCTCTATACTTCGGGCGGGCAGCACAACCGCATTCACAGCTTCCGGGTGGAGGGGCAAAAGCTGCGCCCCGACAGCGCCTTCGTGCTGGGCGTGAAGTGGCCGAAGCAGAAAATCGGCGTGGCCGGCCTGGCCGTGGACGGCCCGCGCCAGCAGCTCTACGCCGTGACGCGCGAAGACAACTCGCTCTACACCTGCGACCTGAAAACCCACCGCATCCTGCGCACGCTCCGGCTGCCGGCCGAAGCCTACGGCGTGGTGCTCAGCCCCGATGGAAGCCGCCTCTACATCAGCCTGTGGGGCGGGCACGCGGTGGCGGTGGTCGATGCGGACAAGCAGCAGCTCTTGCCGGGCATCACCGTCGAAAGCCACCCCAACGAGCTGGTGCTGAGCCGCGACGGCCGCCGCCTCTTCGTGGCCAATGCCAACAGCAACTCGGTATCGGTCATCGATACCCGCGCCGGGCAAGTCATCGAAACGCTCAATACGGCCCTGTTCCCGGCCTCGCCCGCCGGCAGCACCCCCGATGGCCTGGCCCTCAGCGCCGACGAAGCCCGGCTCTACATTGCCAACGCCGACAACAACTGCCTGGCCGTGTTCGACGTGCGCGAGCCGCGGGCGAGCAAGCCGCTGGGCTTCGTGCCCACCGGCTGGTACCCCACGGCGGTGCGCGTGGCCGGCAGCCAGCTGCTGGTGCTCAATGGCAAAGGCAGCACTTCCAAGCCCAACCCCAACGGCCCCAACCCCGTGCGCGACGACGGCGAAAAAGGCGCGGGCTACATCGGCGGGCTGCTGACGGGCTCGCTCTCGCGCCTGCCCGTGCCCGACGACAAGGCCCTGGCCACGTTCTCGGCCCAGGTGTACGCCAACACGCCCTTCACCAAAAACCGCGAAGCCAGCCCCGACGTGCCGGCCGGCAGCCCCGTGCCGCAGCGGGTGGGGGAGAAGTCGCCCATCAGGCACGTGTTCTACATCATCAAGGAAAACCGCACCTACGACCAGGTGCTCGGCGACCTGCCCGCCGGCAACGGCGATGCCCGCCTCTGCCTGTTTCCTGAGAAGGTGACGCCCAACCACCACGCCCTCACGCGAGAGTTTGTGCTGCTCGATAATTTCTATGTGGATGCCGAGGTGAGCGCCGACGGCCACAACTGGAGCACCGCCGCCTACGCCAACGACTACGTGGAAAAAAGCTGGCCCAGCAACTACAGCGGCCGGGGCGGCGAGTACGATTTTGAGGGCAAGCGGGGCGAAGTGGCCGAGCCCAAAGACGGCTTCCTGTGGGACTACTGCCGCCGCGCCGGCCGCAGCTACCGCTCCTACGGCGAGTTTGTGTACAAGGGCAAAGCCAGCCTGCCGGCCATTGAGGGCCACTTTTGCCAGGCCTACGCCGGCTTCGACCTGCAGGTGAAGGACGTGGACCGCGAGAAAATCTGGGAGCAGGATTTCGACCGCCTCGTGGCCGCCGGCCAGCTGCCCGACCTCAGCATCATCCGCCTGCCCAACGACCACACCTACGGCGCCCGCAAAGGCGAGCTCAGCCCGCTGAGCTACGCCGCCGACAACGACCTGGCCCTGGGCCGGCTCATTGAGCACCTCTCGCACAGCCCGGTCTGGAAAGAATCGGTGGTGATGATAGTGGAGGACGACGCCCAGAATGGCCCCGACCACATCGACGCGCACCGCTCCACGGCCTACCTGGTGGGGCCCTACATCCGGCGCAATGCCGTGGTGCACACGGCCTACACCACGTCGGGCATGCTGCGCACGCTGGAGCTCATCCTCGGCCTGCCGCCCATGAGCCAGTACGATGCCGCCGCCCCGCCGCTCTGGGCCTGCTTCACGGCCACGCCCAACTTCAAGCCCTACACCCTGCGCCCCGCCACCACGCCGCAGGACGTGCGCAATACCGCCTTCAACGCCCCCGCCCGCCGCGCCCTCAAGTTTGATATGAGCCGCGAAGACGCCGCGCCCGACTTGGCTTTCAACGAAAACATCTGGCAGGCCATCCGCGGCGAGCACAGCGTTATGCCCGCACCGCGCCGCGCCGCTTTTCTGCGCGAAGCGAAGACGGAGCGCGAAGAGGATGAAGAGGAGGGCGACGACGATTGAACGACAAACTCCCCTCCTTACCAAGGAGGGGACATTTTCACGAAGTGAAAATTGGGGCGGTTGCGGGCGTTGAACGAAGCTCGAACGAAACCCTGACGAAGCTGTTCAACGCCACAACCACCCCCGTTTCAGCTAAAGCTGAAACATCCCCTCCTTACCAAGGAGGAGAGTTTGCCCGCCCATATTGCCCACCCGCCATGCAGCTAAAGCCCCTTTTTACTTTCCTCACGGCCCTCGCCAAAAACAACGACCGGCCCTGGTTCCAGGAGCGCAAAGCCACCTACGACCAGCTGCGCAAGCAGTTTGAGGAAGATGCCGAGTTCTGGTTTCAGGAGCTGAAGAAGCTCGACCCCGCCATTGCCGGGCCGCTGGGCCGCAAAAGCATCTTCCGCATCTACCGCGACGTGCGCTTCAGCAACAACAAGGACCCGTATAAAACGCACTTCTCGGCCTACTTCACGGCCAGCGGCAAGGACATTGAAACGCCCGGCTACTACGTCCAGATTGGCCCGAACGGCAGCACGCTCATCGGCGGCGGCCTGTATATGCCCGACAAGACCCAGCTGGCCGCCATCCGCCAGGAAATCGACTACAATGCCGACCACCTGAAAGCCATTCTGGCCGCGCCCGACTTCCAGCGCTACTTCGGCGGCATGGGCGGCGAGAAGCTCAAAAAATCGCCTGCCGCCTACTCCATCGACCACCCCGAAATTGAGCTGCTCAAGCACAAGTCTTTCATCGCCTCGCACCAGCTGACCGATGCCGACGTGCTGAGCCACGAAGATTTCCGCGCGCACGTAGTCAACGTGTTTCGGGCCATGGTGCCGTTCAGCCAGTTTCTGCGCGGGGCGCTGGAGGCGTAGCGTGGGCTGGCGAGGGCGCGCTACCTCACCACTTCAGCACTTCCTGCTCGTGGCCGGCGCGGAACAGGGCGCTCTGCTTCTTGCCGTTGGCCTCGATGTTGACGATGTTCATCTGGTCGGGAAAGGCATCGAGCAGCATGGCCTGGCGCAGCCTGATGCCGGGCACCGGGCCGGGCAGCGTCGCTTTGCAATAGAACCAGTAGCCGTCGTTTTCGGCCTGCATGCCCAGCAGCTGCAAGGGCAGTCTGGCCCCGGCCAGGGTGCTGATTTGCAGCGTGCGCTGGAAATAGGCATCGGCCGTCACCAGCGGGCGCGGGCCGGCTTCGGTCAGGCTCACGGGCCTGGGCTGGCCCTGCGAGATGGCGCGCTCAAAGTCATCGGTGAAGACCTTGACCGATAATTCCAGCTGCTTTTTGGCCGCGTTGTAGCGCAGCTCCGTGATGGTGGAGTGGTAGGCGTGCAGCGCCGGCCCGGCCCCAATTAGCGGCAGCAATAGCAGGAGTGTGGCAAAAGCAGCAAGCAGGCGCATAAGAGCTGAAAAATGAAAGGCGAAAAAAGCAGAACGTCATGCTGAGCGGAGCCGAAGCATCTCGCGTGCCATAGTAAACCAATCGGTTGAATTACTACCACAAGCGAGATGCTTCGGCTCCGCTCAGCATGACGTTTTCTGCCGGCTCAGCAGTACGGTCAGCCTTAAAACAGCTTCATCACCTGCTTGATGACGATGACGTAGGCCATCAGGGCCAGAATGAGCACCGTGCCCACGCGCTGCGCGCCTTCCAGGAAGGCATCCGAAGGCTTGCGGCGCATAATCATCTCGTAGAGCAGAAACACGACGTGGCCGCCATCCAGCGCCGGCACGGGCAGCAGGTTCATAAACGCCAGCACCATGCTCAGAATGCCGGCCAGGCTCCAGAAGTGCTGCCAGTCCCAGGTGCTGCCAAACTGCTGCGCAATCTCGACCGGGCCGCCCAGGTTTTTGGCCGAGGCCTTGCCGGTGAAGATTTTGCCGAAAGCGCGGGCCTGCACCCACACAATGGAGAAGGCTTTTTTGGTGCCCACCGGCAGCGCCTCGGCCAGCGAGTAGTGGCGGGTGCCAAACGTGAGCGTCGATTTCCGCTCAAAACCGATGTGGCCATCCGAATCCACGGCCACGCTCAGGGGCAGGGGCTGGCCGGCGCGCTCCACGTCGAGGACAACGGTTTTGCCCTTGTTGGCCAGCAGGGCGCCCTGCAGCTCATCGAAGAACTGCACCGGCCGCCCGGCTACGGTCTTGATGACATCGCCCACCTGCAGGCCGGCTTTGGCGGCGTTGCCGCCGGGCGTCACGCGCTCCACGGCAAAGGGCTCGCGGGGGCGCAGCAGCACGCTGTCTTCGGTTTGCTTGCTGGAAAGGTCGAGGAAGTTGGCGGGCAGCTTCACGTCGGCCAGCTGGCCGTTGCGCTCCACCGTGAAGTAAGTATTGTCGCCGAGCAATACCTCGGGCTTGTAGATTTCGTCGAACTCGGTGAAGGGCCGGCCGTTGATTTTCACCACCTTGTCGCCGGCCTGGAAACCCACCTGACGGGCCAAGCCATTGGGCAGCACGCCGTATTTCACCGCCGAAGCCGGCAGGTAGGTTTCGCCGTAGTGGGCCGTCATCACCGTAAAAATGACGATGCCGAGAATGACGTTCATGATGATGCCGCCTAGCATCACCAGCAGGCGCTGCCAGGCGGGCTTGCCCCGGAACTCGTCGGGCTGCGGCGGGCCGGCCAGGGCCGAGGCGTCCTGCGTCTCGTCAATCATGCCGTGAATCTGCACGTAGCCGCCCAGCGGAAACCAGCCAATGCCGTATTCCGTCTCGCCGATTTTCTTCTTGACCAGCGCGAAATTCAGCACGCTGGGCATCGGAAACAGGAAGTCGAAGAAGATGTAGAACTTATCGACCCGAATTTTAAAGAGCTTGGCGAAGGCAAAATGGCCAAATTCGTGCAAGCCAACCAGAATGGAGAGGGCCAGCACCAGCTGGCCAATCATGGTGAGAATATCCAAGGGAGGAACTAAGGTTGGGGGTAAAAGGCGGTCATGCTGAGCGAAGTCGAAGCATCTCTACCGCGCAAGAAATTTATTTACTACTGCAGCAGAGATGCTTCGGCTTCGCTCAGCATGACCGCCACAATAAAAGCGATGACAATAATTTTTAGAAAAGCGTTGCTGCCACGCGGCGCGTTTCGGCATCGGTGGCCACCAGGTCGGCCAGCAATGGCTCTGCAAGGTACGATACCCGCGTCAGGCACTCGGCCACCACGTCCGACATTTGGCGGAAGCCCACCTGCTCCCGCAAAAATGCGGCCACGGCAATCTCATTGGCCGCGTTGAGCACGCAGGGAGCGTTGCCGCCCCGCCGCATGGCCCCAAAGGCCAGCTCCAGGTTGGGAAAGGCCACCCGGTCGGGCGCTTCGAAGGTAAGCGTGGGGTAGTCGAGAAACGAGAAGCGCGGGAAGGCATTGGCCAGGCGCTGCGGGTAGCCGAGGGCATACTGAATGGGCAGCTTCATGTCGGGCAGGCCCAGCTGGGCCTTCAGCGAGCCGTCCTCGAACTGCACCAGCGAGTGCACGATGCTTTGCGGGTGTACCACCACATCAATCTGCTCATTGGTCAATCCGAACAGCCACTTGGCCTCAATCACCTCCAGGCCCTTGTTCATGAGCGAGGCCGAGTCGATGGTGATTTTGGCGCCCATGTCCCAGTTGGGGTGCTTCAGGGCCTGGGCCTTGGTCACGGCCTCCATCTCGCGGGCCGAGCGGCCCCGAAACGGCCCGCCCGAAGCGGTGAGAATAATCTTCTCCACCGGGTTCTGCTCCTCGCCCACCAAGCACTGGAAAATGGCCGAGTGCTCCGAATCGACGGGCAGCAGGCGCACGCTGTGCTTTTTAATCAGGCCGGTAATCAGCTCGCCGGCCACCACCAGCGTTTCCTTGTTGGCCAGGGCAATGTCCTTGCCCGCCCGGATGGCGGCCACCGTGGGCAGCAGCCCGGCATAGCCCACCAGCGCGGTGAGCACCATGTCGATTTCGGGCCGCGTCACCACGTCGGCCAGGGCGGCCGGGCCGGCCATTACCTCGGTTTCGGGCTGGCTGGCGAGGGCGGCCTTCAGGGGCTCATAAAAGGCTTCATCGCCGATAACCACCACGGCGGGCCGGAATTCCCGGGCCTGCTGCGCCAGCAGCTCCCATTGCCGCTGGGCGCTCAGCACCGCCACGCCGAAACGGCCGGGCTGCTGCCGCACCACCTCCAGCGCCTGCGTGCCAATGGAGCCCGTAGCTCCGAGCAGCGCCAGCGTTTTTACTTCTTTCTTTTCAAGCATAAAGCGACAAACACAAAAACGGCGTAAAAGTACACCGCCCCCGCCCGCTACACCCGCCTGAGGGCGGCGGCCACAAACTGGTCGATGACGGCCACGATGGCGCCGGCCTCCTGCGCCACGGCGGGCGTCAGCTCCACGGGCTCGCCCGCCGGCGCGGTGCGCGCCACCAAAGCGGTGAGGCGGGCCAGCTGGGCCCCCACGGCCCGGTACACCGGCTCCCAGAGCACGGCGGTGGCTTCGGCGTGCGCCCCCAGCGTGCGGCGCAGCTCCAGCAGCTGCATCACCAGGCCGGCCAGCCTGGCCAGCAGCGCGCGCTCGGCGGCAGCGAACGAGCGGGAGCTGCCGTTGTAGAGGCACAGCGAGCCCAGGTTGAAGCCGTCGGCGGTGCGCAGGTTGTGGCCGGCGTAGAAGTTCAGGCCCAGCTGCTGCAGCAGTGAGATATCGACCCCGGGGGCGCTGGCCTCGCTGAGGTTTTCAAACACGGCCGTATCGTCCTGCAGAATGGTGGCCGAGCAGATGCTCTGATTGCGCGGCACTCGCTCCACGGCTACGGGCAGGTTGTAGGGCGCTTTCACCAGCACCTCGTCTTTTTCGATGATGGACAGCATGGCGTTGGACACGCCAAACAGGCGGGCCGTGGCGGCCACCACCTCATCCAGCACTTTTTCGCTGCGGGCATCCAGCAGCTGGTAGCCTTCGAGCGCGCGCAGGCGGTCGGCATCGTTGGCCGGAATCAGGGAAGTAGGAATTTCAGTCAAAATCAAAAGGGCGGGGCAGCCGGTAAGGCCAGGCTGCGGGCTCCGGTATGTACACCCGGCGGGCCCGAAGAGTTGCCTGCGGGCCTAGGCGCGCCGCAAAGTAGCCGCCACAAACTGGTCGAGGCTGGCCACGATGGCGCTGGCCTCGCGGGCCCCGGCAGGGGAGAGCTGGCGCAGCACCGCAGTGGGGGCGGCCTTTTCGGCCAGTGCCGTCAGCTGCGTCAGCTGTTCGCTCATGGCCTTGTAGATGGCACCCCACAGCATAGCCGTAAGGCCCGAATGAGGCCCCAGCGTGCGGCGCAGCTCCAGCAGATGCATTACCAGGCCGGCCAGCTGGCCCAGCAGCTCCCGCTCGGCGGGAGTGAACTGGCGGGGCAGGCCATCGAACAGGCACAGGGTGCCAATGTTGTGCCCATCGGCGGTGCGCAGGTTGTGGCCGGCGTAGAAATGCAGCCCCAGCTGCAGAATAAGCGAGATGTCAACACCCGGCGCGCAGTTTTTCTCAATGTCCTCGAACACCACCGCGTCGTTTTGCAGGATGGTGGCCGAACAAATGCTTTGGTTGCGGGGTATGCGTTCAATATCAACGCCTTCGGGCAGGTTGTGGGGGGCTTTCACCAGCACCTGGCTTTCCTCCACAATGGACAGCATGGCGTTGGACACCCGAAACAAGCGGGCCGTGGCGGCCACCACGTCGTCAAGAATTTTCTCGCGGCGGGCATCCAGCAGCTGGTAGCGTTCGAGGGCGCGCAGGCGGGCCGGGTCGTTGGCCGGAATCAGGAGGTGCGGTAGGGAGGTCAAGGCGAGGGTGGTTAAAGCGACGGATAAACAAATCTGGTCGGGGGGACAGCGCGGCCGCAGGCCGGCGTCGTCCCAGAATGGGAAAAGAAAAGTTCGCTAAAAAAAAGGAGCACCAATCGTTACTTTTTCGGGGACAGGGAATATTTTCTCTTGTTTTATTGCTGATGGAAAAGTGGCTTTTTCCGAACGACTCCCAACGAGCAGGCCCGGCGGTAGGAAATGACGTGGATGGAAGCCGCCATGCGGCGGCCACACTAAAATATAAGCATAATCAGTCCAATTGGTTGCTGCCTGAAAGGCCGGAAAGAAGCTGCTGCGCAGCACAGGACCCCGTCGTGCGGATGGCCTTCCCATTTTGAAACTGCGCGCGCCGTGTTTGCCGCTGGCTATGTGCGGAGGCCGCTACCTTTGGGCCATGTCAGCTGCTGCTATTTCCTACGATGTGGCCATTGTTGGGGCCGGCCCGGCCGGCACGGCCTGCGCCCTGGCCCTGCGCCACAGCGGCCTGCGCGTGGCGCTGCTGGACAAGGCGCAATTCCCGCGCGACAAAGTGTGCGGCGATGCCATTCCCGGCCACGCCCTCAAGGCCCTGCGCCAGCTCGACCCCGCCTTTGCCGACGGCCTCTGGCAGCTCCGGCCGCTCGATGCCGTGCGCCAGTCGCGCCTCGTGGCCCCAAACGGCGACAGCCTCTGGATGCGCTGGAAGCTGCCCAGCTTCAACAGCCCCCGCGCCACCTTCGATGCCGCGCTGCTGGCCCTGGTGCGCCAGCATTCGCCCACCGAAATCCTGGAAAATACCGGCCTCAAAGCCCTGCAAATCGAAGCGGGCCACGTCCGGCTGACGACTACCGGGGGCGAAGAAATTACCTGCCGGCTGGTCATCGGCTGCGACGGGGCCAACTCCGTGGTGCGCCGGCAGCTGCTGCCCGCCCCGCTCGACCGCGCCCACCACTGCGCCGGCGTGCGGGCCTATTTCGAAAACATCAAAGGAGCCGAGGCGGGCCTCACCGAATACTTTTTCACCAAAGACTACCTGCAGGGCTACCTCTGGATTTTTCCCGTCGGCCCGGGCCTGTACAACGTGGGCCTGGGCATGCTCTCCGAAACCGTGGCCCGGCACAAAGTCGATTTGAAGCAGGTGCTGCCCGAATTGCTGGCCCGGCATCCGGCGCTGGCCGGCCGCTTCGATGAGGCGCGGCAGCTGGGCAGTATTCAGGGCTTTGGGCTGCCGCTGGGCGGCGGGCGCACCGTGCCCATGAGCGGCCGGCGCTTCCTGCTGTGCGGCGACGCCGCTTCGCTCATCGACCCCATTCAGGGCCACGGCATCGACACGGCCATGCAGAGCGGCATTCTCGCTGCCGCGCAGGCCGTGGCAGCGTTTGAAAAGCAGGATTTCAGCGCGGAGCTTCTGCGGCAATACGACGCGCAGGTGGCCCACAAAATCAGCCGCAAGCTGGCCAAAAGCTACCGCCTGATGCGCTTTCTCAGCAACAAGCCGTGGCTGGTGAATGCGGGCGTGCGCCTGGCCCGCGTGCCGGGCCTGAAGCCCTGGGTGCAGAAGGCAATAGGGTAGGAGACAGTTGTTTATCAAAAACTCCGGACAGACAATGGCTTTCAGCGACATCGAATACCGGGAAGTGCCGCCGCCGGCCGCGCTGGCGGCTTTTGTCGAAAGCTTCTGGATGCTGGTCAACCACGCGGAAACGGCGCAGCCCATGGTGCTCATTCCCGATGGCCGCATTGATGTATTCTTTTCCCACTCCGCCACCCAGCCCTACCAGGTGACGCTGCGCGGGCTCGACACGCAGCCCAGCGCGCAGGTGGTGCCGCCGCGCCGGCCGGTGTTTGCCATCAGCTGGAAGCTGCTGGCCGTGGAGTACCTGCTGCCGGTGCGGGTGGCCAGCCTGCGGGAAAGCGGCTGCCCGCTGGCCGCCGATTTTCTGGGGATGAGCGCCGCCGACCTGCTCGATTTCGATGGCTTTTGTGCCAAGGCCTCGGCGCGCATTGAGGCGCTGCTGCCCGGTGAAGTCGATGCCCGCAAGCGCAGGCTCTTCGACCTGCTTTACGCCGCCAATGGAGCCCTCACGGTAGCGGCACTGGCCGCAGCGGCTGGCTGGAGCAGCCGGCAAATCAACCGGTATTTCACCAGCCGGTTTGGCCTTTCGCTGAAGGCGTATGGCACCATTCTGCGGTTTCGGGCCGCGCTGCCCCAACTCAAAGCCGGCCGGCTTTTCCCCGAAGAAAACTTCACCGACCAGGCCCATTTCATTCGGGAAATCAGGAAATACGCGGGCGTGGTGCCCAAAGTGCTGGCCCGCAATCAGGACGACCGATTTATACAATTATCCGCTTTGCCGAAGAAATAATTTTGCGCTGAATCTTACTTATTCAGCCAAATATGTTGCTTCAAAACAAACAGATAGCCATTGTGGGCGGTGGCCCCGGCGGCCTCACGCTGGCCCGCCTGCTCCAGCAGAACGGAGCCTCCGTAGCGGTGTATGAGCGCGACCTCAGCCGCCGGGTGCGCGTGCAGGGCGCCACCCTCGACCTGCACCACGAATCGGGCCTGGCCGCCCTGCGCGCGGCGGGCCTGCTCGACGAGTTCAGGGCCCGCTACCGCCCCGGGGCCGACCGGCTGCGCCTGACCGACCGGCACGCCACCGTGGTGCTCGACCAGCACGAAGAAGACCAGGCCGATACGTTCGGGGACGCCTCGTTCCGGCCCGAAATCGACCGTGGCCCGCTACGCGAACTCCTGCTGGATTCTCTGCAGCCCGGCACGGTGGTGTGGGACCGCCACTTGCGGGCGGTGCAGCCGGCGGCCGATGGCTGGCAGCTGGAATTTCACAACGGCACCACGGCCCGGGCCGATATCCTCATCGGGGCCGATGGGGCAAATTCCAAAGTCCGCCCGCTGCTCACGCCCATCCGGCCGTTCTACGCGGGCGTGACGGTGGTGGAGGGCACCGTGTACGACTCGGCACAACACGCGCCCCGCCTCCAAGCCCTGATGCAGGGCGGGAAAATCTTTGCCATGGATGACTCGAAAACCCTGATTGTGAGCTCAAAGGGCGATGGAAGTCTGGCTTTCTATACCGGCTGCAAAACCGCCGAAACCTGGGCCCGCGACAGCGGCATCGATTTCTCGAACGCCGCCGAAGTGCTGGCCTGGTTCCGACAGGAGTTTGCGGGCTGGGACGACTGCTGGCAGGAGCTGTTTGCCAGCGAGACGACGCACTGCGTGCCCCGCCCGCAATACTGCATGCCCCTCGACCAAACCTGGCCCGCCCGGCCCAGCCTCACCCTGCTCGGCGACGCCGCCCACCTCATGCCGCCCTACGCCGGCGAGGGCGTGAACATGGCCATGCTCGACGCGCTGGAGCTGAGCAACTGCCTGACCAGCGGCCAGTTCCCGGATGTGCAGGCCGCCATCGCGCACTACGAGAAGCACATGCGCCAACGCGCCTCGGCCGTAGCCGCCGAAACCCTGGAGCAGACGGAAACGCTGCATTCGCCGGGGGCGCTGGCGCACTTGGTGGGCCTGTTTAGCGGCGGCGAAACCGCCCGATAGCGGAGCCGCGCTGCAGTGATTTCGCAACTTTAACGCGGTTTTAATTCCTGTTTTCAGCGACTTCTTTTTGCCGACACGTACAAGCAGCTGGTTCAATGATTTCTAAACCTGCTTCTTATGCGCTTCTTCCTTTCGCCCCAAACCATGCCAGCCCGCTTTCCGCGCCTTCTTCGGCTGACTGCACTATCCGTTGGGCTCCTGGGCCTGCTGCCCGGCTGCTCCAAAGACGATGAGCCCGCTGCTCCTGCCGCCGCCAACCCCAGCCGCATCAGCGTGCCGCAGGCCGGCATCTTCCCCGAAGGCATTCAGTGGGACGAGGCCAATAAGCGCTTTTACGTGAGCTCGCGCGCCAAAGGCACCGTGGGCACCGTGCGCGACGACAGCACCTACGCCGAGTTCGGCCGGGATTCCCGGCTGATTTCCACCATCGGCCTCAACCTTGATGCCTCCCGCGCGCGCCTGCTGGCCGCCGTGTCCGACAACAACTTCAACCCCGGCGTGCAGAACCAGGCCACCTACCGCAAGCTGGCGGCCCTGGCCATCTTCAACGCCGGCACCGGCGCGCTGAGCAATTTCGTTGATTTGGGTGGCCTGCGCCCCGCGGGCATGCACTTCGCCAACGACATTGCCGTGGACGCGGCCGGCAACGCCTACATTACCGACAGCATGTCGCCCATCATCTACAAAGTTGATTTGCAGGGCAATGCCACGGTTTTTCTGGAAAATGCGCAGCTCAGCGGCGGCACCGGCTTCGGGCTGAATGGCATCGTGTACCATCCCGATGGCTACCTGCTCACGGCCAAAACCAGCGACGGCACCCTGTATAAAGTGCCCATCAGCAACCCGGCCGGCTTCACCACGGTGAGTAAAACCCAAAGCCTGGTAGGCGCCGACGGCCTGCTCCTTGCTGACAATAACACCCTGCTCGTGGTGTCCGGCAGCCAGAGCACCGTGTTCCGCATGACCACCGCCGATGCCTGGGCCAGCACCATAAGCACCGGTAGCTTCGCTACGGGCACCACCAGCGCCACCACCATCACCCGGCGCGGCGCCGATGCCTACGTGCTGTACCCGCTCGGTGCCACGGCCCCGCGGTTCCGGATTGTGAAGGTGACGTTCTGAGTGCCGGACCTCCCCTTCGGCCCCTCTCCAAAAGAGAGAGGCCGGGGGGGGAGGTTTTCCGGCTGCGTCGCCATGCCGTCCGTACCTTTGCGGGACGTGTTATCCTCCTTCCCCTTCATTCGCTTCCAACTCACTCCACCCTGAGAACAGGCCCGAAACCTTCGCGCCGCCGCTTCCCCGCCGGGAGCGTGCGGCTTTTCTTTTGCCTTTTTCTCAGTGATTTATGTTTGCCGTTTCTTCTTATTTAGCGCAGTACAAGCGCGACCCTAAAAACGAAATTCTTGCCGGCCTCACCACCGCGCTGGCCCTGGTGCCCGAGGTGGTGGCCTTCGCGCTGCTGGCCCACATCAGTCCGCTGGTGGGCATTGGGTCGGCGTTTGTTATCTGCCTTATCACGAGTGTATTCGGCGGCCGGCCGGGCATGATTTCGGGCGCGGCCGGCTCGGTAGCGGTGGTTATCGTTGCCTTGGTCGAGCAGCACGGGCCCGAATACCTGTTCCTGGCTGTGGCGCTGATGGGGCTGATTCAGGTGGCCATTGGCTTGCTCAAGCTGGGCAAGTTCATCCGGCTGGTGCCGCAGCCGGTGGTGTACGGCTTCGTGAATGGCCTGGCCGTCATCATTTTCATGGCGCAGCTGGAGCAGTTCAAGGTGCGCGACGCGGCCGGGGCCGAGCACTGGCTCACCGGCAATGCGCTGCTGCTGATGGCGGGGCTGGTGGCCCTCACCATGGCCATTGTGTACCTGCTGCCGCGCCTCACGAAGGCGGTGCCGGCTTCGCTGGTGGCCATTGTCGTCACGTCGGCACTGGTGATTTTCGGCGGGCTCCAAACCAAGGCGGTGGGCGATATTGCCTCCATCGCGGGCGGGCTGCCCACGCTGCACCTGCCGCAGGTGCCGCTGAGCTGGGCCACGCTGGCGCTGGTGCTGCCCTACGCCTTCATCATGGCGCTGGTGGGCCTCACCGAAAGCCTGCTCACCCTCACCGTGGTGGATGAAATGACCGATACCCGCGGCCACGGCAACCAGGACTGCGTGGCCCAGGGCCTGGCCAACATTGCTTCCGGCCTGACGGGCGGCATGGGCGGCTGCGCCATGATTGGCCAGACGATGGTCAACCTCGAATCCAGGGGGCGCGGGCGGCTGTCGGGCGTGGTGGCGGCGGTGGCGCTGGCCTTGTTCGTGGTGGTGGGCGCGCCGGTGATTGAGCGGCTGCCGCTGGCCGCGCTGGTGGGCGTGATGTTTATGGTGGTCATCGGCACGTTTGAGTGGGCCAGCTTGCGTATCCTGCGCCGCATGCCCCGCACCGACGTGGGGGTGATGCTGCTCGTGACGTTCGTCACGGCCATTTCGCAAAACCTGGCGCTGGCCGTGCTGCTGGGCGTCATCGTGTCGGCGCTGGCCTTTGCTTGGGAAAATGCCAAGCGCATCCGTGCCCGCCACCACCTCGACGCGGCCGGCGCCAAGCACTACGAAATCTACGGCCCGCTCTTCTTCGGTTCGGTGCAGGCCTTTGGCGAGAAGTTCGACGTGGCCACCGACCCGGCCGAAGTCATCATCGACTTCCGCGAAAGCCGCGTGGCCGACATGTCCGCCATCGACGCCCTCCACAAGCTGACCGAGCGCTACCACCGCGCCGGCAAAACCCTGCACCTGCGCCACCTCAGCCCCGATTGCCGCCAGCTGCTCAGCAACGCTGGGGCGCTTATTGATGTGAACGTGGAGGAAGACCCGCTGTACACCGTGGTGGGGGCGGAGCGGGCGGGTTGGGTTAATGAATAACTGGCGCGAGTTTAGCGCAGCGTAATTCGTGCCGGCTATCTGGGCGGGTCTGCACCTCGCAACAGAACGATGCCATAGGCTTAGCTTAGTGGCGCAACTCGTGCCTGTTCAAGAGAATTAAATCGAGGTATGGTCTATTCTTTTACAAGCAATAAAACCGCCGTGTTATGGGGCTATTTGATTTTTTGAAAAAGAAAGAACCTGATATCCTCCCAGAAAAGAAGGAATCTAGCGTGATGGTGCCCAAGCTTTGTCAAAGCGAAACGCCAGCTGAGGTTCTAGAGATGATAGCCAAGGTTAATTGGGCAGAGTTCGGCACTGCTTATGGCAATGCAGAGTATTCGGTTCCTATTTACCTGAAGAATATTTTCTGCACTGATGAAAGCGTGGCCTTATTGGCAGCCCATCAATTATGGTGCTCCATATGTCACCAAGGTGTTAATATGGCTGACGCGGCGTTGCCTTCTTACGAGATATTAAAAACAGGCCTAGTCACACTTAGTGGAAATTTAAAAATAGAGATACTAGATATTTTTACGGGTTTCGCTTTATGTATGAGTAAGGAATATATTACTTACCCAAACGAATTATCGGCTTGGGAGAAACAGGTTCAGCACAAATTAATGAGAGATAGAAGCTTATTCAATTCACTCATAGATAATCATAATGAAGCTATATCAGCTAGTGCAAAGCTGATTTGCGAATATTTAGACAATCAAAAAACATAGGAGATGGCAGCCCATTTTCAATAGCCTCAAAAACTCTACGCAAACATCCCCACCACATTCTTGCTCGGCAGCGCGGTCTTGCCGGTCAGCAGCAAATCCACTTGCCGGGCGGCTTCGCGGCCTTCCGAGATGGCTCAGATAACCAGCGACTGGCCGCGGCGCATGTCGCCAACCACGAAGACGTTGGGCTGATTATTTGTTTCGCAGCATCTATTTGACAGCCCGATTCTCCACGCTTAGCGCAGTGAATAGCTGTTAGGGTCTTTATTTCCTCCTTTCAAATGCTTGAACTGGTTTGAAAATAGCCCCTAGATGTCGTCCAGACCCGGCAAGGCTAATAGCTCAGCCGCGCGACGTGCTACGGCTCTGACACTAGCGACATCTGAGCCGGTAATGGTCAGGTGGCCCATCTTGCGGCCGGCGCGTGCGTCCAGCTTACCATACAGGTGCAAGTGCACGCCCGGCAAACTCAACACAGAGTACCAGGCCGGCTCCCGCAGCTGGCCGTCGGCGTCGAACCACACGTCGCCCAGCAGGTTGAGCATGATGGCCGGCGAATGCTGGCGGGGCTGCGGCAAGGGCAAGCTCGCCATGGCATGCACCTGTAGGTCAAATTGCGACGCGTCACAAGCGTCGATGGTATAGTGGCCGCTGTTGTGCGGGCGCGGGGCCATCTCGTTGACTACCAGGCCGCCGTGGTCGCTGCCGTCGTCCACCACAAAAAACTCGACGCACAGCACCCCTACATAGCCGAGATGGTGCGCGATGGCAATGGCCGCGTCGCGGGCCCTATCGGCCAGGGCTAAGGGCATGTTGCCTTCGTAGGCGTGGGTCACGGCCAAAATACCCCCGACGTGCACGTTGCGCTGCGGGGCGAAGCTGACCACCTGCCCGTTCCAGCCGCGTGCCACCAGCACCGAGCACTCGGCAGTTAGCGGCAGCATCTTTTCCAGCACGCAGGCCACGCCGCCGAGCTCCGCCCAGGCGGCGACCAACTCCGCAGTGGTCTTAACGCGGACCTGGCCCTTGCCGTCGTAGCCCATGCGCGCGGTTTTCAGAATGCCGGGCAGCAAATCCGCCCGGTCGTCCAGTACGGCCTGCAACTGGGCCGGCGTTTCCAGCACCGCATAGGGCGCGCAGGACACCCCCGAGACTTCTGCACAGGCGGTGAAATGCGCTTTTTCCTCGATTCGGTCTTGGGCAATGCCCACCACCGCCGCGCCCGGCGCCACGGGGCGAGTCTGCGCCAGTGTTTGCAGGGCCTGGGCCGGCACGTTTTCAAACTCGGTGGTGATGGCCTGGCACAGGGCCGCCAGCTTTGCCAGTCCGGTCGGGTCGTCGTAGCTGGTCTGGATGTGGTGGTGGCTCACCAGCCCGGCGGGGCTTTGCGCGTCGGGCTCCAGCACGGCGGTGAAGTAACCCAAGCGTTGGGCGGCGTGCACAAACATCCGGCCTAGCTGGCCGCCGCCCATCACGCCCAGCGTGGCCCGCTGGCCAGCGGCATCTACACTGCCCGGAAAAATGGGTGCCATGGGTGCAACGTGACTGGCGGTGCTCATATGGGCAGCGTCATGGCGCGAGCGGCTTCGGTTTGTTGGGCGCGAAACGCCTGCAGCTTGGTGGCCAAGTCCGGGTTGTGCAGGGCCAGCAGGCTGACTGCAAAAAGCGCGGCATTGGCTGCCCCGGCGGTGCCAATCGCAAACGTGGCTACTGGTATGCCTTTGGGCATCTGCACAATGCTGTGCAGCGAGTCTACCCCTTGCAAATGGCGACTAGCCACCGGCACCCCCAGCACGGGCACCGTGGTTTTGGCGGCCAGCATGCCCGGCAGGTGGGCGGCCCCGCCCGCGCCGGCAATGATGGCCTGCAAGCCGCGTGGGCCGGCTTGCTCCGCGTAGGCAAACAAGTCGTCGGGCATGCGGTGGGCCGATACGACACGCGCTTCGTGGGCCACGCCAAAGTCCGTGAGAATCTGCACGGCATGCTGCATGGTGTCCCAGTCGCTGCTGGAGCCCATGACAACGCCAATTAGTGGCTTATCGGGCGCGGCGCCGGGGGCGTCGGATGTGGAAGGGGGCGTCATGGGGAGCCTTGTCGTAAAGGGCGGAGCAGCCCTGGGTGGTCGAAAAACGGGGTTTTAGCAGCATGAACCTGGGTTTTGTTCCGCATTCATGCAGTCAGCTGCTGGGCTGAGCATTGTCCCATCAGGGAAACGGAAATCCGCTTCCCTGGCCACAAATTTACTATTGCCGCTCAGGCGGCATTCTAAAATTTGCTGCGAATGCCGAAAAAAGCCTCGACCCAGTTGAATCCCCTGCGCTGGAAAAGTGGTGTAGGGCCGAATAAGCGAGCTGCGGAGGTGTAGAAGCTGTTTAGAAAGTCTGATTTGCTTACACGTCTGTCATCCTGAGCGCAGCGAAGGACCTTATCACGTCAGAACAACGCCTATTCTGACATGGTAAGGTCCTTCGCTGCGCTCAGGATGACAACGATTTTGTTTTTCTAAACAGCTTCATAATCTGCTATTAAAAGGAGATAATAGCGTAATTGAAGTCGTGAAGGCCAGTAAAGCGGCAGGGGCCAGGTACGCTTCCTCCAAAGCCGCTCTGATACCGGTTTTGTAGGCATTTACGCGAACATCCCCACCGCATTCTTGCTCGGTAGCGCGGTCTTGCCGGTCAGCAGCAAATCGACTTGCCGGGCGGCCTCGCGGCCTTCCGAGATGGCCCAGACGACCAGCGACTGGCCGCGGCGCATGTCGCCGGCCACGAAGACGTTGGGCTGGTTCGTGACGAAGGTTTTGTCGTCGGCCAGCACGTTGCCGCGCGGGTCGAGGTCGATTTCCAGCTCGTTCAGCAGGCCCTCCACGCGGGGGCCGGTGAAGCCCAGGGCCAGCAGCACGCGCTGGCAGGGGATTTCGCGGTCGGAATCGGGCACCTCCTCGAAGCGGATGCGGCGGCCCATAACGTCGGTTTCCCAGGTCACGTCGCTCACGCGCAGGGCCCGGAGCCGGCCGGCCTCATCGGCCAGAAACGCTTTGGTGTTGATTCCCCAGTAGCGCTGGCAGCCTTCTTCGTGCGAGGTGCTGCTGCGGAAAATGTGCGGCTCCAGCGGCCAGGGCGTGTGGGCGGGACGCTCGGCGCCGGGCTGGTGCATGAGGGCAAACTGCGTGACGGACCGCGCCCGCTGGCGGTTGGCCGTGCCCACGCAGTCGGAGCCCGTGTCGCCACTGCCGATAACCACCACGTCCTCGCCTTCTACCCAGATTTCATCGTCCTCGATGCCCATTTCGCTCACCCGGCGGTTGTGCTGGGTGAGGTAGTCCATGGCGAAGTGGATGCCCGGCAGCTCGCGGCCGGGAATAGCAAGGTCGCGCGGCACGCTGGCCCCGCCGGCCAGCACCACGGCGTGGAAGTCGCGGGTGAGCTGGGCAAAGGACACATCGCGGCCGATTTCGGTGTTGCAGCGGAAGCTGATGCCGTCTTCTTTCAGCAAGTCGATGCGGCGGTCGATGACCCACTTATCGAGCTTGAAATCGGGGATGCCGTAGCGAAGCAGGCCGCCGGGCCGGTCGTCTCGCTCGAATACCGTGACAGTGTGGCCGGCCTTGGCCAGTTGCGCCGCCGCCGCCAGTCCCGCCGGGCCCGAGCCCACCACGGCCACCGTTTTACCCGATTTCAGGACCGGCGCCGTGGGCTGCACGTAGCCTTTGGCGAAGGCAATTTCAATAATGTGCTTCTCAATTTCCTCAATGGCCACCGGGCTGCTGTGGATGCTGAGCACGCACGCCGCCTCGCACGGTGCGGGGCAGATGCGGCCGGTGAACTCCGGGAAGTTGTTGGTGGCGCTGAGAATCTGGTAGGCGTCTTCCCATTTTTCCTCGCGCACAGCGTCGTTGAATTCGGGGATGATGTTGCCCAGTGGGCAGCCCGAGTGGCAGAACGGAATGCCGCAATCCATGCAGCGGGCCGCCTGCTGGGTGAGCTGCCCTTCAGAATAAGTGCCGACGAATTCGCGGTTGTGGGCCACGCGCTCCTGCGGCGCGGCCTTGGGCGGCAGCTCGCGGGCGAATTCTTTGAAACCGGTGGGGTTGGGCATTGGATTGATATTTATTTGGCTGGCAGCTGGCGCGCGTCTCCGACGCGTGCCGACTGGTTTCGAGCCTCTGGCTCGGGCATTGAACGACAATGTTGAAGGTTGTTCTGGCGGCTTTGTGGGCAGCGAGCCAGAGGCTCGAAACCAGTCGGCACGCGTCGGAGACGCGCGCCAGCCGCGTCACCCCACCTCCGCGTACCGGGCCTTTTGCAGCGCCTTCTTATACTCGCTCGGAAACACCTTCACGAACTTCCCGGCTTCCTCCTGCCAGTTGCCCAGCAGAAAAGCCGCTACCTGGCTGCCGGTCAGCTCCACGTGCTTTCGTAGCAGCTCCTGAATCTGGTCCTCGTCGTCGGCGTCGAGCGGGTCGAGTTCGACCATTTCGGGGTTGCAGTTTTGGGGGAACGTGCCGTTGGGGTCGTAGACCCAGGCGATGCCGCCGCTCATGCCGGCAGCGAAGTTGCGGCCCGTCTGGCCCAGGATGAGGGCTCGTCCTCCCGTCATGTATTCGCAGCCGTGGTCGCCCACGCCTTCGACCACCGCCGTGGCGCCGGAGTTGCGCACAGCGAACCGCTCGCCGGCCTGGCCGCGCACGAACAGCGCGCCGGAGGTGGCCCCGTACAGCGCCACGTTGCCGATGATGATGTTCTGCTCGGGCACGAAGTGGGCGGCGGGGGAGGGGAAAATGGCCAGCTGCGCCCCGCTCAGACCCTTGCCCACGTAGTCGTTGGCCTCGCCTTCGAGGGCGAAGGACAACCCCTTCACGCTGAATGCGCCGAAGCTCTGGCCCGCCGAGCCGCGGAATCGGAAGTTGATGGTATTAGCCGGCAGGCCGGCGGCGTGATAGCGCTTGGCAATCTCGTTGGAGAGCAGCGTGCCGATGGTGCGGTCAATGTTCTGCACTTCGAACTCGGCAAAAACGGGCGTCTGCTCATTCAGGGCCGGCTGGGCGTGGTCGAGCAGCTGCCAGTCCAGGATGCCGCGGATGCCGTGGTCCTGCGCCTCGCTGTGGTAGAGCGTGCCGCCGGAGATGTTCACGGCGGGGTGCAGCATGTCGGTCAGGTCGAGCTGGCGGGCTTTCCAATGGGTGATGCCCTCGCGCACTTTCAGGAATTCGGGGCGCCCCACCATCTCATTTATCGTGCGGAAACCCAGCTCGGCCATGATTTCGCGCAGTTCCTCGGCCAGGAAGCGGAACAGGTTCACAACGTGCTCGGGCTGGCCGGTGAAAAGCTTGCGCAGCTCGGGGTCCTGCGTCGCTACGCCCACAGGGCAGGTGTTGAGGTGGCATTTGCGCATCATTACGCAGCCGCCGGCTACCAGCGCGGCGGTGGCGACGCCCCATTCTTCGGCCCCCAAAAGCGCGGCTACGGCCAGGTCGCGGCCGGTTTTCAGCTGGCCGTCGGCTTGGAGCACCACGCGGCTGCGGAGCTGGTTGCGCACCAGGGTTTGGTGGGCTTCGGCGAGGCCCAGCTCCCAGGGCAGGCCGGCGTGCTTGATGGAGCTGATGGGCGAGGCGCCCGTGCCGCCGTCGTAGCCGGCAATGAGGATGACGTCGGCGTGGGCCTTGGCGACGCCGGCCGCGATGGTGCCCACGCCCGCCTTGCTCACCAGCTTCACGTTGATGCGGGCGGCGCGGTTGGCGTTTTTCAGGTCGAAGATGAGCTGGGCCAGGTCTTCGATGGAGTAGATATCGTGGTGGGGCGGGGGCGAAATCAGGCCGACGCCGGGGGTGGCGTGGCGCACTTTGGCAATCCATTCGTCCACCTTGTGGCCGGGGAGCTGCCCGCCCTCGCCGGGCTTGGCGCCCTGGGCCATCTTGATTTGCAGCTCGTCGGCGTTGGTGAGGTAGTGCGCAGTCACGCCGAAGCGGGCCGACGCCACCTGCTTAATGGCCGAGCGCATGGAGTCGCCGTTGGCCATTTTTTCATAGCGCAATGGGTCCTCGCCGCCCTCGCCGGTGTTGCTTTTGCCGCCGATGCGGTTCATGGCAATGGCCAGGGTGCTGTGCGCCTCGTGCGAAATCGAGCCAAACGACATGGCCCCGGTCGCAAACCGCCGCATAATGCCCTCGGCCGGCTCCACTTCGTCCAGGGAAATCGGGTCGCGATGATGCGCGAAATCCAGCAGGCCGCGCAGGGTGAACATGCGCTCCGGCTGCTCGTTGATGAGCTTGGCGTAGCGCTGGTAGGTGGCGTAGTTGTTCGTCCGCGTGGCCAGCTGCAGCAGGTGCACGGTTTCGGGGTTGAACATGTGCGCCTCGCCGCGCCGCCGCCAGTGGTAGAGGCCGCCGTCGGGCAGCAGGGTCTGCTCCTCGGGCGTGGTCGATTTGAAGCCTTGAAAGTGCTTGTAGAGCGTTTCGCGGGCAATTTCATCCAGCCCCAGCCCGCCGATGCGCGTCACGGCGCCACAGAAATAAGCATCCACCACGGCTTGATTGATGCCCAGAATCTCGAACACCTGCGCGCCGTGGTAACTCTGCAGCGTCGAAATTCCCATCTTCGAGAAAATCTTCAGCAGGCCGTCGCACACGGCTTTGATGTAGTTATAATTCAGCTGTTCATGGTCCAGATTGGTGTTGAACTGGTCCGCCTCGTGCATGGTCCGGATGGTGGCCAGCGCCAGATACGGGTTGATGGCCGTGGCCCCAAACGACAGCAAACAGGCAAAATGGTGCACTTCCCACACATCGCCGGCCTCCACCACCAGGCCCACCGTGCCCCGACAGCCGAGCTTGATAAGGTGGTGATGCACCGCCGAAACGGCCAGCAGCGACGGAATGGGCGCGTGCAGCGAATCCACGCCGCGGTCCGACAAAATCAGGACTTCGTAGCCGTCGTTCACCGCATCCTCGGCGTAGCGGCAGAGGCGGGCGAGGCCGCGTTCCAGCGCGCCGGGCTGCTCGTCGGCCTTGAAGTAAGTCAGCAAAGTCTTGGCGTTGAACAAGCCCGTATCAATGCTGCGCAGCTTTTCCAACTCCAGGTTGCTCAGGATGGGCTGGCGCAGCGCCACGCAATGGCAGTGGTGCTTGTCCTCGTCCAGAATGTTGCCGTTGTTGCCCAGGAAGGTTGCCAGGCTCATCACCAGCCGCTCCCGGATGGGGTCGATGGGCGGGTTGGTGACCTGCGCGAAAAATTGCTTGAAGTAGCTGCTCAGGTGCTGCGGCTGGTCGGAAAGCACGGCCAGCGGCACGTCCACGCCCATCGAGCCGATGGGTTCCTTGCCCTCCAGCGCCATGGGCGTGATGAGCACGTCGATGTCCTCGCGGGTGTAGCCGAACACCTGGTGGTACTTGAACACCGAATCGGCGGCCAACTCCGTGAATACCTGGCGCGGCTCGGGCAATTCTTCCAGCCGAATCTGGTACTCGTTCAGCCAGGCGCCGTAGGGCTGGCGGCCGGCGGCCTGGGCCTTCAATTCCTCGTCGGTGATGATGCGGCCGGCCACGGTGTCCACCAGCAGCATTTTGCCGGGCTGCAGGCGGCCTTTCTGCACCACGGTGGCGGGGTCGATGCCCAGCACACCGGCCTCGGAGGCCACCAGCACGCGGCCGTCGGTGGTTTCGAGGTAGCGCAGGGGGCGCAGGCCGTTGCGGTCAAGCATGGCCCCGATGAGCTTGCCGTCGGTGAAGAGCAGGGCGGCCGGGCCGTCCCAGGGCTCCATAAACGTGGCGTGGAACTCGTAGAAGGCCTTTTTGAGCGGGTCCATCTGGGTGTTGCCGTCCCAGGCTTCGGGCACCAGCATCATCATTACGTGCGGCAGCGGGCGGCCCGAGTGCAGCAGGATTTCCACCACGTTATCGAGGCAGGCCGAGTCCGACTGCCCGGCATCGACCACCGGCAGCAGCATGTCCATCTCCTCCGCCGAGAAGTACGGCGACACGTAGCTGCGCAGCCCCGCGTAGAACCAGTTCAGGTTGCCCCGCAGCGTATTAATCTCCCCATTGTGCGCCAGAAACCGGAACGGCTGGGCCAGCTTCCAGCTCGGAAATGTGTTGGTCGAAAACCGCGAATGCACCAGCCCAAACGCCGAGGTCACTCGCTCGTCGCTGAGGTCGGGGAAGTAACCGCGCACCTGGTAGGTGGTGAGCTGGCCCTTGTAGACAATGGTTTTGCACGAGAGCGAGGCGAAGTAGAACACGTCCATCGCGGCCGTCACCGTCTCGCGCACCGTCTTAAAAATCAGGCGGCGCAACACGTACAGCTTGCGCTCGAAATCATCGGGATTGGTAATGCCCGCCGGCCGGCCAAAAAACACCTGCTCCATCACCGGCTCGGCTGCCAGCGCCGTGGGGCCGATGCCGGTCGGGTTCACCGGCACGGGCCGGTAGCCCAGCAGCGGGAACCCCAGCCGCGCCGCCGCCCCGTTGATGACCTCGCGGCAGGCTTCGCGCAGCTTTTCATCCTTCGGCAAATAGGCAAAGCCCACGCCGTAGCTGCCCGGCTCGGGCAGGCGGATGTTCAGGGCCACGCACTCTTCCAGCAGAAACCAGTGCGGAATCTGGATGAGCAGGCCGGCTCCGTCGCCGGAGTCGGAATCGCAGCCGCAGGCGCCGCGGTGCTCCATGTTTTCGAGCATGGTCAGCGCGTCGGTGATGGTCTGGTGCGTTTTGCGGCCGTTGAGGTAGGTGATGAAACCGGTCCCGCAGGCATCGTGCTCAAATTCGGGGCGGTACAGGCCCTGCGGAGCGTCGGTGGATGGTATCGGGGCGTTGAAAGTCATAGGGGAGGGGCCGCGGTTTGGCGGAAACATTAGCAGGGGCCGGCGTAAAATCAGCCAACGGCACGCAGTCGTTTACAAGAAACGTCCTGCCGCTGGCGGGCAAAATGGCTGTAGCAGCAGCTTTACTATTTCCATTTCGCGTTATTGACTAGTAAATTATTGATGATTAGCAGGTTGTGTATATGGTTTGTACGATGTCAAAACCGGGTGCCAATACGCCGCATAGCGTTTGAATGCCCCTTGCCATACAGCACCGGATTCCAAGTTACGGGCGCCTTTTCCAGATTCAGCAGCTAATCCAAGAAGTTTGGGTTACTTTTTCGAAAAAATCCGACCTGCCCTGTAATATGGGTGCCCCAAACGTTTCCAATAACTATTTCCCCTCAAATACCCTTCTAAATGCAAGGCCTGTTGCCCATTTTGTTTGCTTCCGTGGCCGGAATGGGTCATGCTTTCGAACCCGACCACCTGCTGGCCGTGGGCAACCTCATTTCGCGCCGCGATACCCTCGCCGAAGCCTTGCGCGACGGCATCTACTGGGGCCTGGGCCACACCACCACGCTGGTCGTCGTGGGCGCCATCATCCTGCTGGGCCGCGTCACGTTCCTCACCTCCGGCTATTTCGAAGCAGCGGTGGGCCTCATGCTCATCGTCATGGGCATTAGCCGGCTGCTGGAGCAGCGCCGGCCGCCCGCCAGGGTGCGGCCCGGTGCCTCGCCTTCCCGCGCTGCCTACGCCGTGGGCCTGCTCCACGGCCTGGCCGGCAGCGGCGCGCTGGTGCTGCTGGTGATGAGCGAAATCCGCGACCCGTGGCTGAGCGTGGGGTATTTCGCGGTATTCGGCGCGGGCTCTATTCTGGGCATGTTCATCGTGGCGGGGCTGTGCAGCGTGCCGTTCACGAAGCGCATGAAAATCAGCCGGACGTTGAAATTTGGTACCGTCACCTTGTCGTCGCTGCTGTGCATCGGGTACGGCGGGTGGATGATTTATGGGAATATTTAATCAGGGGGATGCCTTGAAATGAGTCGGCGGCACAGAAAGTGCAGCCAATGGCCGATGGCACGCGGGGCTGGGTGGCGTAACTTGTCCCTCGGAACCGAAAAACAGCCCGGACCTTGTTTCAATCAAGTATCTGCGGATACTGGCTCTGGCAGCGCATCCTGATTCCTGCTCATGCAATACACGTCCTTGTTTCTAAGTGGATTGGTGCTGCTTGGCGCGGCCTGCCATTCAAAGCAAAGCCCGCCGGAGCAGCCGCAGGCGGCCACGCCGCCCGCAGTTGCCTCGTTTGCGTACTCGCCCACCACCACGGTATTGCGCACAGCGCCGCCCCCTGAAGGAGCGCCCATTGCCCAGGTGCCACCCGCCACGCTGCCGCCCGGCATGGTGTACGTTCCTGGCGGCTATACCCAGATTGGCTCCGAGGAAGGCATGGACCAGGAAAAACCCACGTTTTGGGTGCGGCTGAAACCGTTTCTGATGGACCGGCACGAGGTGACGGTAGGGCAGTTTCGGCAATTTGTGCAGGCCACGCATTTTCAGACCCAGGCCGAAAAGTTTGGTGATGGCGGCGTGTTCAACGATTCGACCAAGGCCTGGGGGCTCATGAAGGGGGCCACCTGGCAATTCCCCTACGGCCCCGCCGCCGGCAAAGCGGCCGATAATATGCCCGTGGCACAAGTGTCGTGGAACGATGCGCGGGCCTACGCCAAATGGGCCGGCAAGCGCCTGCCCACCGAGCTGGAATGGGAGCACGCCGCCCGCAACGGGACCAACAGCCGCACGCGCTACCCGTTTGGCAATGCGCTGACGGCCAATGGCAAGCCATTGGCCAATACCTGGAACGGCACCTTCCCCGACCACGACAACGTGACCGATGGCTACCATCGTGCCGCGCCGGTGGGCACCTTCGGCCAGTCGCCGGCCGGCCTGCAGGACATGGCCGGCAACCTCTGGGAGTGGTGCGAAAACGTGAAGCAGCCCTACGCCGACGTGCTGGCCGGCAAGGCCGCCGTGCCCACGCCCGAAACCGAGCGGGCGCAGCGCGGCGGCTCCTACCTCTGCGAGCCGGGCTGGTGCCACGGCTACCGCGTGTCGGGCCGCTCGGGCAGCAGCCCCGAAACGGCCCTCATGCACGTTGGCTTCCGTTGCGTGCAGGATTTGTAGGCAATCCAGGGCTTAATTCCCGGGCTGTGGGTGCGGCTGTTTAGCCGTCCGCACCTGCTCGTAGGCAATGCGCTGCAGGCTGGCGGCCTGCCCCGGCGTGAGGCCCAGGGCGGCGGCGGCCTGTTCGCCCGCACCCAGCTTCCGGGGGTCGTGGCCGGTGAGTTCGGCAAAGAGCACGCAGGCGTTGAGGTACGCCCCGTAGAAGCTGGGGTGGCGGCCATCGGGAGCCCACAGGTTGAGCTTGCCGGTTTCGGGGGCGTAGGGGTTGGGCATGGCTACGCCGGCCCGAATGGCGCGCAGCCAGGCATCGCCGGCCGGGGCTACCCCCGCAAAATGACCGTTTTGCCGATACAGCCCATAGTAGGCAGCGTGCAGGTCGTGGGTCATTGAATCGAGGGGCCGGCCGGCGTAGGTAGCACCGGGGGTGTAGGTAAGCTGGGCGTTGGCCCAGGTTTCATACAGGTAGAGGCGGGCCCTGGGACTGGCTTCGTGAATGGCCTGCTCCAGCCTGGTGCCGTAGGTGTAGAAGCGCGCCGGCTGGCCCCCGTGGCGGGCAGGCAGTGGCCCGGTGCTGTAGTCATGCATCACCACCGCATCCCATTTCGGCTGTTTGATGACGGCCAGCAGACTGTCGTAGTGAAACTGAAACGACTGGCCGCTAAGGGCTTCCAGATGCACTTCGTAGTTGAGCCCGGCTTCGTCGGTCATCTTCTTGAAAATGCCGGGAATGCCGCCCCAAGGGCCTGGCTCGCCCGCATATTGCCGGGTGCGCTGGCCCGGGTGCTGAGGCGGAAAGTTTTCGTCGGTAATGCTGGCCGCGTTGTAGTTGAGCACCGGCGGCCGGGCACCGTGAAAAAAGCTGTTGCCTACAAACAGAATTACAATCGGGCGTTGGGGTGGCTTGCCCGCCTGTGCTGCCCTGAAGCCAAGGGCGAGGGCCAGTATCAGCAGAAATGTATTGCGCATGGCGTAAAAAAGGGGATGTTGTCGGAAAAGTTTCGGCAAGCCGGCTGCCGGACGAGTGCTACCCTGCCTTGCTTGGCGTCACGCCATACTTTTTCTTGAAGGCCCGGCCGAAATAATTGGGGTCGTTGAATCCCGTTTCGAAGGCCGCCTCGCTCACGCTCAGCCCATTTTCCAGCAGCTGGCGGGCCACCGTGAGGCGGTAGTCGTTGAGGTATTCCTTGGTGCTGAAGCCGGTGAGGGCCTTGAGCTTGGTGTGCAGCTGCGAGCGGCTGCAGCTCATCTGCTGGGCCAGCCGGTCCACGTCCACGTCCTTATTCCTGAATTCCTGGCTGACCAGCGCGGCGAATTTCAACACGAATTCCTGCTCCTTGTTGCGGGTGGGCAGCGTGGTCAGGCGCGAATCGGTGAGCCCATCCACCAGCTTGTTCTTGAGCCGCGCAATGGCCCGCAGGTGATTGGCAATGAGCAGGTCCAGCTCGGGCAGGTTGAACGGCTTGCTCAGGTAGCCGTCGGCCCCGCTGTTGAGGCCGCTGAGGATGGTTTTATCGTCCTTGTCGCCCAGCAGCAGCAGCACCGGAATGGCCTGCGTCAGCGGATTGGCCTTCAGGGCGCTGCACAGCGAGCGGTTGTTTTTATCTACGATGGCGCTGTCGCAGAGCACGATTTCCGGTAGGCTGGTTTCGGCCTTTTTCAGCGCCTCGGCAAACGTGTTGGCCACCACAATGCGGTACTCGGCCTGGAAATGCCGCTTGAGAAACTGCATCAAATCCTGGCTTTGGTCGATGATGAGCAGGGTGGGGCGGGCGGCGGCCGGGCCGGCTTCGGCCGGCAGCGGAGCCGCGGCCTGGGGCAACGAGTCGTCGCTTGCTCGTACCAGCTGCGCGGAAAGGGAAGGGGCCTGCTTGGCTTGCGCAGCCCGGCCAAGCAGGCTTTTGCGAATGGGCAGCGTGATGGCCAGGGCCGATGCTTCGGGGGGGGCGTCGAACTCGGCCGTGCCGCCCAGGAGCTTCAGCAGGTTGAACGTCAGGTGCAAGCCAATGCTGGAGGCCTGGTCCTGCAGAAACAGCTCGTCGGGGTTTTCGGCTACCCGGTAGCTGTGCTGCAGCTGCGGCAGCAGCGTGGGCTGTGCGGGCAGCGCAAAGCGAAGCGTGAGCTGGCTCACCGGCTGCTGCGTCACGCTGGCAATGGCCACGGCCACAGCCAGCTCGCCATCCTCGGGCAGCTCGTGGGCCAGAAAAAACACGAGGTTGCCGAGTATCATTTCCAGCTTGCCCGCATCGAACGTCGCCGAGAGGTAGGGCTGCGAAAAGCGCAGCTTTTTCTCCAGCCGCCGGGCCTGCAGCAGCGGGTCGAAGGCCTGCACCGTGTCCTTGATGAAGGCCACGATGTCGGCATCGGTCAGCTCGAGCTTTTGCGGCTCGCGCTGGGTTTTGCGCAGCTGCGTAATCTGATTGATAAGGATTTGCAGGCGCTTCGCATTTTTTTTGATGACGCCGTAGTTGGTGGCCGCATCGGTGCGCCAGGCTTGGTTGGAGCGCACCAGCTCATCTACTTCGGCCATAATCAGGGTGATGGGCGTGTTGAACTCATTCGACAGAAAAGTGAAGAAATTCAGCTTCTGCTGGTTCAGCTCCTCGCTCTTTTCGCGCTCCACGCGCTCCACGCGCACAGCGGTTTTCTGCTCGTTCAGGAAGGTGATAAAGCGGCGGTAGAGCAGCAGCGCAGCAATGCCCAGCAGCAGGTAGAGCCCGTAGGCATAGCCGCTCCGCCAGAACGGCGGCCGCACCACCAGCGTCAGCCTGCGCTCGTGCGCCGACAGCTCCCCGTTGGGCCGGTAGGCCCGAACGTGAAATGTGTAGCTGCCCGGCGATAAATTGGTGTAAGTGCGCGAGTTGACGGTGGTTTTCGGGCTCCAGCCGTCTTCGAATCCTTCCAGGTAATACGTATAGTAATTGGTGCCCCGCGAGAAGTAATTGATGGCGACAAAATGCAGCGTAACAACGTTTTGCGAATACGCCAGCGTGATTTCCGGCGTGCTGTCCAGGTTTCGGGGCAGCACCGATTTGGGGCCCACTTTCACGGTTTTGTCGAACAGCTGGAGGTCGGTGAAATACACCGGCGGGTCGACTACCTGCCGCGCAATGGTGGCGGGCGTGAAATAGCACAGCCCGTCCACGCTGCCGAAATACAGCGTGCCCTGCGCGTCTTTAAAGGCCGATTTGAAGTTGAACTGCGTGGTTTGCAGGCCACTGCCTTTGTCGTAGGCCCGGTAGACATTGTGCGCGGGGGCGAAGGACAGGAGGCCGCGGTTGGTTGAAAACCAGTACGTGCCCCGGTCATCGAGCAGGGTGCCGTACACCGTTTGGCTGGGCAGGTGCTGGTTGATGGCGGTGCGCTGGAAGGCTTGCCGGGGCTTGTCCCAGCAGCACACACCACCGTCGAGCGTGCCGAACCATACCTTGCCCCGACTGTCTTCGTAGATGCTGATTACCTGGTTGCTACGCAGGCTGGGCGTATTGCTGGCATCGTAATGAAACAGCTGCTGCCGGCCCGCATCGTAGCGGTAGATGCCGGCAAACCGCGTCGCTATCCACAGCTGATTATCAGAATCTTCCCACACGGCGTAGATGAATTTCGTGCCCAGCTCGGCGGGTTGGAACAGCCGGAACCGCTGGGTTTGCTCGTCCAGAACGTTGAGGCCGCGCTGGGTGCCCACCCACAGCACCCGCCGGTGGTCGCGGAAAATGGCGTACACGCTGTTGTTCGACAGCGACGTGGAATCGCCCTCGCTGTGCGTGTACACCTGCACGGCGCCCGTGCGGGGATTCAGCCGGTTGAGGCCGCCCAGAAACGTGCCCACCCACACCCGGCTGTTCGATTCGGGCAGCAACGAATGCACGTTGTCGTCGCTCAGGCCGGTGCGCCGGTTGAAAGAGGTAAACTGCCCACCGGTGGGCTCGCGCACACTCACCCCACCGTCTTCGGTGCCAATCCAGAGCCGGTGCTGCTGGTCTTCCTGCAGCTGGCTAACGGCCTTGCCCATAATGCTATGCCCGTTGCCAGCCGCAAACAAGTGGCTGAACGAAACGCCGGCCGGCTTGGTGTAGTTGACGCCGCCGAAGTACGAGCTTAGCCACACCGTGCCGTCGGCACTCACGTAGCTGGAGTAGATGGACCGGTCGGTGAGCTGGTGCGGAGCGTCGGAAAACGACTGGTCGTAGCGCTGCACGCCGGTGCGCTCCTTATTGATTACCACTGCGCCCGCCTCGCTGCCCAGCCACAAATTGCCCGCCTGGTCCTCGCTGATGGTGCGGATAACCCGCATCGGCGTCGGAAACAGGCGCCGAAACCACTCCACGGACCGGAAAGTCATGGTGGCCTCATCCAGCCGCAGCAGTGTGCCGTTGGTGCCCAGCCAGGTCTGGCCCGCCTGGTCTTTGTAGAGCGTGTAGTTGCGAAACGACGACGACTCCTCGCTGCTCGTTGCCTCAATGGCAGGCGTCACCAGCGTTTCGCCTTCGGTGTTGACGACAAAAGCCTTGCCTCCCTGCAAAACCAGAAAAGCGCCGCGCCGGAACTCGCAAATGGCGTGGATGGATTGCCTGGGCAGGATGTGGCGCACCCGGACCTGGCGGTTAAGAACATGAATACCGTCCTCGCTGCCCACCCAGAGCTCGCCCGCCAGGCTTCGTCTGATGGTCTGCACGTTCACCCGGAGCTGCCCCAGATTTATCCGCCTAAAGGCATCCTCGTTGAAGTCGTACTGAAACAACCCGACGGCCGTTCCAACCCACAGCTCGTGCCCTACGGCATACACGCAGTTGATGCGGTTGGCCTCGACATCGGGGCTGCGAAGGTCGAAGTCGTAATTCCGGATAACCTGACTATCGTAGCGACTCAGGCCGTCGCGTGTGCCGAACCACATAAACCCCTTGTAGTCCTGCGCAATGCTGAAAACAGTATTGTGCGATAGTCCTTCTTCCGAAGTTATGCGGTTGAAGTAAGCCTGCTGGGAATTTGCCAGGCTGACAATTAGCAGGAAACAGCTAATTGTCAGTAGATAGGTGCGGAGAGAGTGCTTCATTGCACCGTGAAAGTAGCGTTAGCGTTCAGGACAAATAAACCTGATTCAAGATTAACGCGCAGCACTGGCCGCAAGCCGGCATAATTGGATATTTGTCTTGGTATTGCATGCAAAAATGCTGCTTGCCGGGTGGGGGGTTCTCTAAAATTGCAGAACCAATCCCACCCAACCATGCGAATGAAATTATCCAGCCGCCGGGCGTATTCGGTGGTGGCGGCCCTCGTTGGGCTTGTCGCTATATTGAGCACAAGTGCGCTCACCTTTGCCCCCGATAAGAGACCTAAAAAGCCCAACATCATCCTGATAATGGCCGACGACCTCGGCTATTCGGACCTCGGCTGCTACGGTGGCGAAATCAAGACGCCCAATCTCGACAAGCTGGCGCACGGCGGCCTGCGCTTCACAGCCTGCTACAATGCCGGGCGCTGCTGCCCCACCCGTGCTTCCATGCTGACGGGGCTGTATCCGCACCAGGCCGGCATCGGCAAAATGACTTTTGATGAGGGCGAGCCGGGCTACCTGGGCTCTTTGGGGCCAAATACGGTAACGATTGCAGAAGCCCTGAAGGCTTCGGGCTACCAGACGGGCATGGTGGGCAAGTGGCACATCTCCGAAACCGTGCCCCGCAAAGACAAAGCAGAGCAGCTGAAATGGCTGGCGCATCAGGCTGACTATGGCGACTTTGCCCAGCCGGATGATACGCCTGCTGCGCGTGGCTTCGAGAAATTCTATGGCACCATCTGGGGCGTGGTCGATTACTTCGACCCGTTTAGTCTGGTGCACGGCAGCCAGCCGGTGAAATCGGTACCAAAGGACTTTTACTACACCAATGCCATCGGCGACTCGGCGGTGTCGTTTGTGCGGCAGTTTGGCAAATCGGCAAAGCCGTTTTTTATGTACGTGGCGTACACGGCCCCGCACTGGCCCATTCAGGCACTACCGGAGGACATCCGGAAGTATGAAAACGTGTACAAAGACGGCTGGCAGGCCTTGCGCCAGCAGCGCTACCAACGCCTGCTCGACCTGAAGCTGATTGACAAGGCCACCACGCCGCTGCCGGAATTTATGTTTCCGGAGAAGGACTGGGCCAGCAACCCGCACCGCGACTGGGATGCCCACGCCATGGCCGTGCACGCTGCGATGGTCGACCGAATGGACCAGAATATCGGCCATCTGGTTGCCGAGCTGAAGCGCACAAACCAGTTGGACAACACCATCATCATGTTCTTGTCGGACAACGGCGCCAGCCCCGAAGACCCGACGGAGTTCGGGCCGGGCTTCGACCGGGCCGGCAGCACCCGCGACGGCCGGCTGGTGGCTTTTCCGAAAAACAAAGAGGTACTGCCGGGTGGCGAGCTGGTGCACGCCGGCATTGGCGAAGTGTGGGCGCATTGCATCAACACGCCCTACCGCTACTACAAGGCCAAGCAGCACGAGGGCGGCATTGCCACACCGTTTATCGTGCACTGGCCGCAGGGCGTGGCCCAACCCGACCGCGTGGTGCGCGAGCCCGTGCACGTCATCGACCTGATGAGCACCTTCCTTGACGTGGCGCAAGGGAAGTACCCCACCACGTTTGCGGGCCGCAGCATCACGCCCACGCCCGGCAAGAGCATTCTGCCACTGCTCACCAAAGCCACGCCGCCAGCTCAGCGCATTCACTCCGAGCTGTTCTGGGAGCATTTCGGCGCGGCGGCCCTGCGCGAGCAGGATTGGAAAATCGTGCGCCTGACGGCCGATGCGCCCTGGGAACTGTACGACCTCAAAAACAACCGCTCCGAAACTAAGAACCTCGCCGCCCAGGAACGGGCGCGGGTGGCCGCCATGCAGCAGCGTTGGCAAGCGCTGGCTACTGACTACAAGGCTTTTCCGAAGCCGGCGAAGCAGTAACAGGCCGTATTTCCACCGGTCCGACGCCGGAGGCGTCCGACCGGTTTCCGCCAGCACGAGGGCACAACAACGACAACCGGTCGGACGCCTCCGGCGTCGGACCGGCTTCATCCCCATAACAACTCAACTTTCTCACCACCAAAAAATTCCCATGAACAAACCCTTACTTTTTCAACCCGCCCGCGCCCGCACGGCGCTGCTGGTTCTGCTGGCCCTGGTGCTGGGCATCGGCGTCAGCTTCGGGCAGAATATTCCGGTTTCGGGCCGCATTGTTTCCGATAAGGGCGAAGCCATTCCGTCGGTGACGGTGCTGGTGAAGGGCACCAATATCGGCGCGGCCAGCAACCCGGACGGCAGCTTCAGTTTGAGCGTGCCGGGCACTTCCAGCGTGCTGGTGTTTAGCTCGATTGGCTTTACGAACAAGGAAGTGACTGTTGGCAGCCAACGGATTATCAACGTGGAACTCAGCGAAAACAGCCAGTCGCTCGACGATGTGGTGGTGGTGGGCTACGGCACGGTGAAGAAGAGCGACCTGACCGGCTCGGTGGGCTCGCTGAAGCAGAAGGAGCTGACGCCGGGTGCCATCGTGAACGTGCAGCAGGCCATTCAGGGCCGTGTGGCGGGTGTGCAGGTATACCAGAAAAGCGGCGAGCCGGGCAGCGCCATGAGCGTAAAAATCCGGGGCACGAGCTCCATCACGGCCGGCAACGACCCGCTGTACGTCATCGACGGCATGCCGGTGAACAACGACGCGCCCATCGGCGGCAACGGGGCCGGCTTCACGCCCACCAACCCGCGCAACCCGCTCAACAGCCTGAACCCGGCGGACATTGAGTCGATTGAGATTCTGAAAGACGCCTCGGCCACGGCTATTTACGGCTCGCGCGGCTCCAACGGCGTGGTGCTCATCACCACCAAGCGCGGCACCAGCGGCACCATGAGCCTGAACTACAGCGCTCAATACGGCCGCCAGTACGTGGCGCACAGCCCCAAAATGCTGACCGGCCAGCAGTACCACGACGTGCTGAACGCGCTGCAGGATGCCGGCGCGGCCGACGCCACCCAGCGCGTGCCCGACAACTACGTGAACACCGACTGGCAGCAGGAGCTGTACCAGAAAGCGCCTACCCAGACGCACGACCTGTCCTTCTCGGGCGGGGGCGGCAACACCAAATACTTCGCCTCGCTGGGCTATTTCGACCAGCAGGGCGTGCTGCAAAATTCGAGTAACCGCCGCTACTCAGCCCGCCTGAACGTGGAAAACCGCGTGGCCCAGAAGTACGCCTTCGGCCTGAACCTGGCCACGTCCTACATCAAGGATAAGCTGAACTCGGTGGGCCTGGGCATCAACGAAAACGCCAGCGCGCTGTACTCGGCCATCAGCTACGACCCCAGCGTGCCCATTTACAACCCCGATGGCAGCTACTTCCGCTCCACGGCCATGACCATCGACAACCCGGTGTCGCTCATCAACGGGCAATATGCTATCAGCGACTCGTATCGCACGTTCGGCACGGTGTACGGCGAGTATTTCCTCATGCCCTCGCTGTCGGCCAAAGTGCGGGTGGGCGGCGACATCAACACCAGCCAGCGCAACGAATGGCTCGACCCCACCACGCTGGCCGGCTCGCAGATTAACGGCCTGGGCACCATCCTGTCGGGCAACCGCAACTACTACATGGGCGAGTTCACGCTGAATTTCAATAAGGAGTTTGGCAAGCACAGCATCAGCGCGGTGGTGGGCACGACGTATGAGCACTTTGGCTCAAACAGCTTCTCGGCCAGCGCGCGGGGCTTCACCCTGCCCGACCTCACCTACAACGCCCTGGGCTCGGGCATCAGCACCCTCAACACGGTGGGCAGCGGCCGGGCCGAAACCCGGCTGGGCTCGGTGCTGGGCCGCGTGAACTACGCGTTTGCCGATAAGTACCTGGCCACGGTGTCGTTGCGGGCCGATGCTTCGTCGCGCTTCGGGCCGAATAACCAGACCGGCTACTTCCCGTCGGCGGCGCTGGCCTGGAAAATCAAGGAGGAGAATTTTTTGAAAGACTACAACTGGCTGACCGAGTTGAAGCTGCGCGCCAGCTACGGCGCCACCGGCAACCAGAACATCGGCAACTTTCTGTTCCTGACCACCTTCAACAACGGCATCGACATTGTGCAGGGCGGCGTGCGCGTGCCGTCCATTCAGCCCAGCCGCAGCCCCAACCCCGATTTGAAGTGGGAATCGGCCCGGCAGTTTGATGCCGGCATAGACTTCGCGCTGTTCGATGGCCGCGTGCAGGGCACCGTGGACTACTACAACCGCACCACCGCCGACCTGCTGCTGGGCGTGCCGCAGCCGCTGAGCACCGGCTTCACAGTGCAAACCCGCAACATCGGCAGCGTGCGCAGCTCGGGCTTCGAGTTTTCGGTGAACACGGGCGTGGTGCGGCAGACTGACTTTTCTTGGAACATCAACGCCAACCTGACCACGCTCAACAGCCGCATCATCACGCTGGGCGGCGGGCCGCCGATTTACGCCGGCACGGTGGGCAACATCACCAACGCCAGCATCATCACGCCGGGCGAGTCGCTGGGCAATTTCTACGGCTACCAGATTCTGGGCGTGTGGCAAATGACCGACGACCTGACCAAAGCGCCCGCCGGCGTGAAGCCCGGCGACACCAAATACAAGGACCAGAACGGCGATGGCCAAATCACCGACGCCGACCGCGTGATACTGGGCAAGTCGCTGCCCGATTTCACCTACGGCATCACCAATACCTTCAAGTACAAGGGTCTGAGCCTGGATGCTTTCATCGAGGGCGCGCGGGGCGGCAGCATCCTGAACAACAACGCGGTGGACACCTACTTTCCCTACAGCTTCCGCCGCAACCGCCTGGCCGAGCCGCTGCTGAACCGCTGGACGCCCCAGAACCCAACCAACGACTACCCCTCGTTCGTGAACCCAGTATCGCAGGGCTCGCGCACCGTGAACTCGACCACCGTGGAAAAGGCTGATTACCTGCGCCTGCAGTCGGTGCGCTTGTCTTATGCCGTGCCGCTGCCCACGGGCAAGGCCATCAAGTCGCTGGGCGTGTTCGTGACCGGTCAGAACCTGTTTACTCTCACCAAATACTCGGGCACCGACCCGGCCGTGAATGCCATCGGCAACGACCTCGTCAAAATCGACTACGCGTCTTACCCCCTCACCCGGACCTTCCTGGCCGGCCTCACCGCCCAATTCTAAGCTGATTTCCCGATGAAAATTCCCACTAAAATCGGCCTTAGCCTGGCGGCCGTGCTGGCCCTGGGCGGCTGCAAAGACCTGATTACGGTGACGCCGGCCGGCGAATTCGCCCCGTCCAACGTCCTCACCTCGCAGGCCGGCCTGCAGGCCGTGCTGTACTCGTCGTATGGCAACTTCCAGAACCAGCAGCAGTACCGCCAGGTCGTCAACGAATCGGAGGTGACTACCGACGTGGCCTTCAACTCCGGCGGGGCTGAAAACCTGTTTCTCAGCCAGTTCATCAATTTTACCTGGGACGCCGGGCAGGGCAGCTTCACGTCCGATACCTGGGGTCCGTACTACGCCTGCATCCGCGACGCCAACATTGTGCTCGATAACGTGGCCGGCGTGAGCGCCGCCGATGCCACCAAAAGCCGCTTCGTTGCGGAGGCGCGGTTTCTGCGGGCCTATTGCTACGCGCTGCTCTACAACTGGTATGGGCCCGTGCCGCTGCGCACCTCCAGCACTACGCCCAACAACCTGGCCCGCGCAACGGACGACGAGATGAAAACCTTCATCGAAACCGAGCTGACGCAGGCCCTGCCCGACCTGCCCGCGCCCGGTGCCGAAGTGGCCTTTGGCCGCGCTACCAAGGGCGCCGCGCTGGCCACGCTGGCCAAATTTTACCTCAATACCAAGCAGTGGCAGAAGGCCGCCGACGCCAGCAAGGCCGTCATTGACCTGAACTATTATAGCCTCTTTCCCTCGTTCACAGGCCTGTTTCGGGCTGAAAACGAGTTTCAGGTGAACTCCGCGAATAAGGAGATGATACTCGTGTCGCCGTGCCTGAACCAGGTGGGCTACGGCAACTGGTTTATGGACGGCGCGCTGCCGCCGGCCTTCAAATCGACGCCCCAGGTGCCGGGCTTTGTGTGGACGACGGCCATGGCCAACTTCGCCACGCAGTACCGCCTGCGCACGGCTTTTGTGAACACGCTGGACGCCGCCGACATCCGCAAGCAGCTGGTAGTCACGAGCTACATCAACACCTCGAACACCACCGTGAACCTGATGACGACGGTGGACAACGCCCGCAGCTTCAAGTACTGGGACAACGGCACGCTGGCCAACAACGGCAACTGCGACTACCCCATGCTGCGCTACGCCGACATGCTGCTCACCCGCGCCGAGGCCCTCAACGAGCTCAGCGGCCCCACGCCCGAAGCCCAGAGCCGCATCAACCAGGTGCGCACCCGCGCCGGCCTGCCCAACCTGGCGGGCGCCGACATTGCCTCGGCCAGCGCCTTCCGCGACGCTATTCTGCGCGAGCGGGGCTGGGAGTTCATTTCCGAAGGCAAGCGCCGCGAAGACCTCATCCGCCACGGCAAATTCATTTCGATGGCCCAGGCGCGCGGCGTCGCTATCGCCGACGCGCACCACCAGGTGTTCCCCATTCCGCAGTCGGAAATCGACGCTAACAAAGCGGCGGTGCAAAACCCTGGTTATTAGGCTGGATTAAAGTGTAGGGGCGGGGCCTGTCCCCGCCCAAATCGTTGAACGGCCCATGCTCGAATCGTTCAACGACGGGCGGGGGCAGGCCCCGCCCCTACGCCATAGCAACCAACAACGAATACCTACTTTGATGACTTCCTTCCGAAGAAAAGCGGCCGGCTGGCTGTTCCTGTGGCTTGTGGTGGGCACAGGGGCAGTAAGCGCGCAGCAACGCAACTACCACCCGTCGATGGACGAGGCCGCTGCAACGGCCCCGGCCGCCGACGCCCGGCCGGTCCGGCCGCTCTTCGATGCCGCGATGCAGGACGTGTACGTGCTGCCCCACGCGGGCACCTACTACCTCACCGGCACCACGCCCGGCGCGGGCATTCAGCTCTGGACCTCCCGCGACCGTCAGACCTGGCAGAAGGCCGGCAAGCTCTGGAATGAGGAAGCCGTGGCCCCGCAAATTCACTTCGTGAACGGCCGGTTTTACCTCGTGTACGGCAAGCCGGGCGGCGGTATTGTGCTGCTGTCGGCGGCCAGCATCGGGGGTAAGTTTCAGAAAGTGAGCCAGCTCACGAGTACCGGCACCGACCCTGGCCTGTTCATCGACGATGACGGCACTACCTACCTCTACTACGGTGCCGGGATGGTGGCCCCGCTCACCGCCGACCTCACGGCCCTGCGTGAGTCCGCCTTCCAGGTGAAGCCGCGCGTGGCCGCGCCCGACCAGGGCAATGAGTTTACGGTGCCCTTCACCTTCAAGCGCGAGCCGCCCGTGACGGACCGCGTGGGCAAGCGCGGCTTTTTCATCGCCAAACTCAACGGCCAGTACTGCTTCTTCGCCAATGAGGTGACCGGCCGCATGAACCAACCCACCGACGACGTGTACTACGTGACCGCCGAGCACCTGCGCGGCCCCTACAGCGACCGAAACCTGGTGATACCCAACGGCGGCCAGTCTTGCGTTTTCGCGGCTGATAACCGGATTTTCGCCACGTTCTACGGCAACGACCCGGCCGCCGCCATCTACCACAAGCCCGCCATTATTGAGCTTACCACCAACGACCTGCACCTGCTGCTGCCAGCGCCGAACGTGATTCTGGAAAAGGGCCCCGTGGCCCGCGCCCACTCCCTGCTGGGCTCCGAGCGCATGCGCGACCCCTCCGTGACGCTGGGCAACGACGGCTATTACTACGCCGTGGGCACCAAGGATTTCGGCTGGATTTACCCCGAGGGCGGCATCGAAATGTGGCGCTCGAAGGACCTGGCCTCCTGGGAGCCGCTGGGTTTCGTCTGGACGTTTGCCAGGGACGGCTCGGCCTGGATGCGCGACGCCATCCACCCGCGCGGCGACAAAAAGATGCTCTGGGCGCCCGAAGTGGCCTACCTCAAGGGCAACTACTGGATTACGACCTGCCTGAACGTGGGCAAAACCACCATTCTGAAAAGCACCACCGGCCAGCCCACCGGCCCCTACCGCGAAATCGAAACCGCCCCGCTGGCCGATGGCATCGACGGCTTCCTGTTTGAAGACACCGATAAGCAGGTGTACCTGGTATGGGGCGACGGCAACATTGCCCGCCTGAAGGACGACATGAGCGGCTTCGCCGAAGCCCCGCGCAAGCTCAAAACCGTGAACAATGAGCACGTGGGCTACGAGGGCAACTGCCTGTTCAAAGTGAATGGCAAGTACATCATGGCCGGGGCCGAGTGGAATGGCCCGCTCCGCACCGAAGGCACCTACGACATGATGTACGCCGTGGCCGACAACATCTACGGGCCCTATTCGGCGCGGCAGGTGGGCGTGCCGCACGGCGGCCACGGCACCGTTTTCATGGGCAGGAATGGGGAGTGGTATTCCACTTTTTTCGGCAACGACCGCACCGCGCCGTTCCGCCGCCGCCTGGGCATTGTGCCGCTGAGCATTTCGCCCGATTTCAGGATAACGCCGAAAGAGTAATCCCCGGTCCGACGCCGCAGGCGTCCGACCGGTTGCCGCCAGAACAATGCTCGTTCAAAAGCCCTCACGACAACCGGTCGGACGCCTGCGGCGTCGGACCGGCCCTATCCACCCACTCATGTCGCCATTCCAGAAAACCGCTGCCGTACTTGCTTTGCTCCTGGGTGGCCTGGGCGCCCAGGCCCAGACCATCGGCTACAACTTCAACCACAACGCCGAAATCCTGGACCTGGCCTACCTGAAAAAGACCAAAGCCAGCTGGATACGGGCCACGCCGCGCATCATCGACTACACCGACGGCACCCTGCACGTGGCAGGCGACCCCGCCAATGCCAGGCTGATAGCAGCCGGCAAGGCGGGCTACAAGCTGCTGCTGGGCTTTCGCTGGGACTTTCATTCGCACAAGATGCGCGTGCCCACGGCCGGCTCGGCTGAGGAAACCAAGCTGTTTGCGGCCGAACGCGAGCTGCTACAGCAGCTCGGGCCCTACGTGACCATGTTTGCCCTCGGCAACGAGCCCAACCTGGAAACGCTGGACGAGGACATGGTGCCCGACGCCGCCGGCAAGATTCCGCTGGTGGAGTTCACCCGGCGGCAGCTGGAGCAAGTGGTGGAGCCATATTTCCGGCAGCGCAAAGGCCAGGCCATGCCACCCATTTACCTGGGCTCGCTGCCCGCGCTGTTTGAGAAAAAGCAGCAGGAAATACCCGCCAACAACGCCCTGCTGCACTGGGCGCAGGACGACAAGCGTATTGCCGGCTTCGATTTGCACCTCCACATCAAGGACTTCCAGCAGGCCGAGGACGCGCTGAAATACGCCCGCGCCATCATGCCCGGCAAGCCCATCATCGTGACCGAATACTCGCTGCACCGCCTCTACCTGGCGCACCGCACCGACGCGCTGGGCGATACGCCCGCCGGCGTGGCCTTCGCTAAAAAATACGGCCGCGACCCCGCCAGCAAGCTCTACGAGTGGTGCAGCATTGCCAACTCGCAGGGCGTGAGCCCCGAGGAATGGGCCGCCCTGTTTGCCTCGCGCCCCTGGAATCTGGCGCACCACCTGATGCAGTTCGACGCGCTGTATCGGAAATACAACGTCACACTGTCCACGTACCCGCTGTTTCAGCAGTCGTGCCCCGAAAACATGAAGCCCGACTCGCCCATGTGGTTTATCAACCCGATTTTCCTGCAGAAGTCGCTGAAAAAGCAGCTCAACGGCGAGATTTCAGCCAATCCGCTGAGCTTCGACGATTTCCGCACCATTGCCAATCGGGGGAAGTAGCAGGCCAACGCAATAGCGCCTGCCCCGGTCTGACGCGGCAGGCGTCTGACCGGTCAATGATAGAACGAGAACGTAGCCAACGATAATCGGTCGGACGCCTGCGGCGTCGGACCGGGGCTACTCATCCAACAGCCTGGCCTTGGCTGTCGGTATAGTTTCATTTCGTTCTCCGCCGAAATAAGTCGGCCGGAGACCAGCGAGGGAGCGGGGCGAGGTGGGACTCCTCCTCTAACTCGCTGGCTACTTTTGCTCCGGCCTGACGCACGCGGGGCAGTAGAAGAATGAAATTGTGCCGGCAGCTAAGGCTGGGCTGACTTGTCCAGCGCTTTTATCCTGTTAAAACCAGTTTGCCCGTGACCCTACGCACTTTCCCGAACGCATCGCGCCGCCTGGCCGGGCTGCTAACCTTCTGCCTGCTGCTGGGCGGCCTGGCAAGCTGCCAGCAACGCAAGGCCAAAGAGAAAACCGCCGCCCCGCGCCCTAACATCCTCATCATCTACGCCGATGACCTGGGCTACGGGGACGTGAGCGCCAACGGTCCGGGCAGGATTTCGACGCCAAACATTGACGCGCTGGCCAGCAGCGGCGTGCGCTTCACCAACGGCTGTGCTACCTCGGCCACCTGCACGCCCAGCCGTTTCGGCCTGCTGACGGGCACGTACCCCTGGCGCAACAAAGCCGAGATTCTGCCCGGCGATGCGCCGCTGCTCATCGACACCGCCTCCTTCACGCTGGCCGATATGCTGCGCCGCCAGGGCTACGCCACCGGCGTGGTGGGCAAGTGGCACCTGGGCCTCGGCAACGGCCACCTCGACTGGAATCAGCCCATCAGCGAAACGCCCAACGACCTGGGGTTCGACTACTCCTTCATTATGGCCGCCACCGCCGACCGCGTGCCCACGGTGTTTGTGGAGAACCGCCGCGTAGCGGGCCTGCAGGCCTCCGACCCGCTCTACGTCAGCTACGAAAAGAATTTCCCCGGCCAGCCCACCGCCATTTCTAATCCGGAGCTGATGACCAAGATGAAGTGGCACCACGGCCACAACCAGAGCGTGCACAACGGCATCCCGCGCATCGGCTACATGAAGGGCGGCAAGGCGGCGCTGTGGAAAGATGAACAAATGGCTGAAGTGTTTCTGGGCAAGGCCGAAGCGTTTGTGGATGCCCACAAAGCCCAGCCGTTTTTCCTGTACTACGCCCTGCACGAGCCGCACGTACCGCGCGCGCCGGCCGCGCAGTTTGTGGGCAAATCGGGCCTCGGGCCGCGCGGCGACGCCGTGCTGGAAGCCGACTGGTGCGTGGGCGAAATCATGAAAAAGCTGAAAGCCGACGGCTTGCTCGCCAACACGTTGGTCATCTTTTCCAGCGACAACGGCCCGGTGCTGAACGACGGCTATTACGACGAGGCCGTGGAGAAAAACGGTGCCCACACGCCCGGCGGGCCGTTTCGGGGCGGCAAATACAGTTTGTTCGAAGCCGCGACGCGCGTGCCGTTCATCGTAAGCTGGCCGGGCCACACCAAGCCGGGCGCATCGGATGCGCTGGTGTGCCAGGTCGATTTGTTGGCCTCGCTGGCGGCGCTCACCGGCAGCCCCGTGCACACCGCCGACAGCCAGAACCTGCTGCCTGCCTTTCTGGGTCAGTCGGGCCAGGGCCGCGCCAGTCTGGTGCTGGAAGCCAGTGGCCGCCTGGCCTTCCGGGCCGGCGACTGGCTGCTGATTCCGCCTTACCCCGGCAAGCCGCTCAACGCCGAAGTCAACATCGAAACCGGCCTCAGCCCCGTGCCGCAGCTCTACAACCTGCGCGCCGACCCCGGCGAGCGCACCAATCTGGCCACCACCCAGCCCGCCCGGCTGGCCGGGATGCAGGCCGCCATGAAAACGGCCGTAGGCGACTACCAGGCCAATACCCGGGAGCTGCAGCTGCATTGAGGCCAGCGGCGGCCTGCCGGAAACAGGCCGCTGCGAGATAGGGGGTAGGGTGGGCGCGGCCTGGTGCTGCCTGCTACGGGAAATTTCACCGTTCCTGATGCAATGTGGGCGCGCTGGTACTACATTGCAACCGTTGGGTTTATCGTGTTGGCCGGTCGTCTGCTTCCCTACCACATGGCAAGTGCCTGCCTCCTGCTATCCTTCCGCGCTGATTTCGGAGAAGGGCCAGGGGAGAAGCGCGTGCGGCTGGAGAGGCAAAGCGTCACGAACCGGCACTGCTGCAGTTGGTAGCAGTGCCGGGCAGCAAGCTGCCGGTTGCCGCCCCACACCCGCCTGCCCTCATACCCTCGCACCCATGCACCTCTCCCCCAAAGACCTCGACAAGCTCGTTCTCCACCAGGCCGGTTTCGTGGCGCAGAAGCGCTACGCCCGCGGCCTGCTCCTGAACTACCCCGAAGCCCTGGCCCTCATCGCCACGCAGCTGCTGGAGTTCATCCGCGACGGCGAGCGGGTGGCCGTGCTCATGGACAAGGGCAAGCAGCTGCTGGGCCTGGCCGACGTGCTGCCCGGCGTGGCCGACATGCTTCACGAAGTCCAAATCGAAGGCACCTTCCCCGACGGCACTAAGCTCGTGACCGTGCACCACCCCATCTGCCGCGAAACCGGCGATGCCGCCCTGGCCCTCTACGGCTCCGGCCTGAGCAAAGCCCCGGCCCCTGGCGCCGCGCCCGCCAACGCCAGCCACCCCCAGCCCGGCGAATACCAGCTGCATCCGGCCGATATCATCCTCAACGAAAGCCGCGCCACGGTGGACGTGGACGTCGTGAACATGGGCGACCGGCCCGTGCAGGTCGGCTCGCACTATCCCTTCTTCGAAACCAACGCGGCGCTGCACTTCGACCGCGCCGCCGCCTACGGTTTCCGCCTCAACATCCCGGCCGGCACGGCGGTGCGCTTCGAGCCCGGCGAGCGCAAGCGCGTGCGCCTGGTGGCCCTGGCCGGCGAGCGCATCGTGTACGGCGGCAATGGGCTCATTGATGGGAAGCTGGATGATTCGACGGTGCGGGATGCATCTTTAGCAAAAGCTGAAGCAGCAAGCTACTCGAAGAAGTAGCGCTATTAGAATCTTATGAAAACGGTCAAATTGATTCTGTTGTCACTTGTCGCATTTGGCTTGTTAAATGCGCTGTTTTCCACTTTCGATGTATCGGATGGCTATTCCATGATTGGGTTTCCATTTCGTTATCTGAAACACACAAGCGGTAAATGTGATGGTTGTGATAATTGGTTTAAGCCGGGTTATTTGATTCTGGATTACTTACTGATTTTAGTTGCGTGCGCCATCGGTTGGCAGATTATATCTAGAAAAAGAGCCTTAACCAAATAATATGTCCCTCCCTATCTCCCGTCGCGCGTATGCCGACATGTACGGCCCCACCACCGGCGACCGGGTGCGCCTCGGCGATACCGGCCTGCTGATTGAAGTTGAACGCGACTACTGCGTGTACGGCGAGGAATGCAAGTTCGGCGGCGGCAAGGTGCTGCGCGACGGCATGGGCCAGGCCGCCGGCATCGGCCCGGCCAATGCGCTGGATTTGGTCATCACCAACGCGCTGGTAGTCGATTACACCGGCATTTTCAAGGCCGACATCGGCATCAAGGGCGGGCGCATCGTGGGCATCGGCAAGGCCGGCAACCCGCACATCATGCCCGGCGTCACGCCCGGCATGGTGGTGGGCGTCACCACCGAAGTCATTGCCGGCGAAGGCCAGCTGCTCACCGCCGGCGGCATCGACTGCCACATCCATTTCATCAGCCCCCAGCAGATTCCCGAGGCGCTGGCCTCGGGCGTCACGACCATGATTGGGGGCGGCACCGGGCCGGCGGCCGGCACCAACGCCACCACCTGCACGCCCGGCGCGTTCTACCTCGAAACCATGCTGAAAGCCACCGAGGCCTACCCGCTCAACTTCGGCTTTCTGGGCAAGGGCAACGCCTCCAAGCCCGAGGGCCTGCGCGAGCAGGCCGAGGCCGGGGCGCTGGGCTTCAAGCTGCACGAGGACTGGGGCACCACCCCGGCGGCCATCGACATGTGCCTGAGCATTGCCGAGGAATACGACGTGCAGGTCTGCATCCACACCGATACGCTGAACGAGAGCGGCTTCGTGGAAACCAGCACGGCCGCGTTTAAGGGCCGCACCATCCATTCCTACCACACCGAAGGCGCGGGCGGCGGCCACGCGCCCGACATCATCAAAATCTGCGGCGAGCCGAACGTCATCCCCTCCAGCACCAACCCTACGCGGCCCTTTACGGTGAACACCATCGACGAGCACCTCGACATGCTCATGGTCTGCCACCACCTCGACCGCAACATTCCCGAAGACGTGGCCTTCGCCGAAAGCCGCATCCGGGGCGAAACCATCGCCGCCGAAGACATCCTGCACGACCTGGGCGCGCTCAGCATCATCAGTTCCGATTCGCAGGCCATGGGCCGGGTGGGCGAGGTCATCACCCGCACCTGGCAAACGGCCCACAAAATGAAGCAGCAGCGCGGCCCCCTGCCCGAAGACGCCAACAGCGCCGCCGACAACTTCCGCGTGCGCCGCTACGTGGCCAAGTACACCATCAACCCGGCCCGCGCCCACGGCATCGCGCACGAAGTCGGCTCCGTCGAAATCGGCAAGCTGGCCGATTTGGTGCTCTGGAAACCCGCCTTTTTCGGCGCCCGCCCCGAGATGATAATTAAGGGCGGCATCATCGCGCAGTCGCAGATGGGCGACGCCAACGCCTCCATTCCCACGCCGCAGCCCTCGTTTTCGCGCCCCATGTTCGGCGCGCTGGGCGGGGCCATCGGCAAGAGTTCGATGGTGTTCGTATCGGCCGCCTCGGTTGAAAGAGTGCGAGCTGATTATGGCCTGACCAAGCAGGTAGTGGCCGTGAAGAACTGCCGGAATATTGGCAAGAAGGACATGGCGCTGAATGACTATTTGCCCAATATTTCCGTGGACCCGGAGACGTATCGCGTGATGGTGGACGGCGTGCATCTGACGTGCGAGCCGGCGGAGGTATTGCCGCTGGCGCAGCTGTATAACTTGTTTTAATGTAGCGCGGACTTTGTAGTCCGCGAGTCAATCAATCTCACTCGCGGACTACAAAGTCCGCGCTACAATCCATGCAATTCGCCCGCCTCCTGCACCTCGTCGATTCAGCCATTCCCACCGGCTCTTTCGCGTACTCCTACGGGCTGGAAAGCGGCATCACGTTCGGGCTGGTGAACACGCCATTTGCATTGCGGAATTACCTGTATTCCTACCTGCAGCAGGCCGGCAGCGCCGAATTGCCTTTCATCCATTCCACCTTCCACCTCACCGAAAAAAGCCCCGAATTCCAAACCGTTGCCGAAGAATACGATGCCCAGCTGCTCGTGCCCGGCCTGGCCAAAGCCAGCGCCGCGCAGGGCCGCAGCTGGCTGAAACTGCTGGCCACGTTCTACCCGGAAGCTGAGCTGGAAACCATTACGCAGTGGTTCAGCAGTCAAAATATCCCACCGCATTTCACGCTGGTATTCACGCTGGCTTTGCAGCGCGTCGGCTTCGGGCTGGAAGAGCTGCAGGCCATGTACCTGCACATGCTGCTGCGCGACCAACTCAGCGCTGCCATTCGCCTGGGGCTGCTGGGGCCGCTGGAGGGCCACCGGCTGCAGCACGATTTCTACGCCGTGTTCGAGCATATTCTGGCGGCGCAGGCGGGGAAAGGGTATGCCGGGGCCACTCGCTCGGCGTTTCTGCTGGAGGTGGCGCAGGTGCTGCACGAGGACATTTATTCCAAACTATTTCAGAACTAGTAGGGGCGGGGCTTGCCCCCGCCCGTCGTTGAACGGAGTCGTCAATTCAGTCCTAACGCCCGGGCGGGGGCAAGCCCCGCCCCTACACTCACCTTTACCCACATGGCTTTTGTCGAAAAACTCGCCCTGCTCCTCCACGGCCACCAGCACGAGGCGTACGAATCGCCCGGCGACTTTAATGAGCGCGAAACCCGCCGTCTGCCCAGCTACCGCAACTTCCGCAAGCGCGCCTTCACGGTGGGCATCGGCGGGCCGGTGGGCACGGGCAAAACGGCCCTGCTTAAGGCCCTGTGCGAGCGTATGCGCCACGAGTTTGGGCTGGGCGTGGTCACCAACGACATCTTCACCCGCGAAGACGCCGAATTCCTCATCCGCCACAGCGCGCTGGATGAAGACCGGATTGTGGGCGTCGAAACCGGCGGCTGCCCGCACGCGGCCATTCGGGAGGATATTTCCCTGAACATGGACGCCCTTGAAGGCCTCATGCAGCGCTTCGACAACCAGCTCGATTACTTGTTCGTGGAGAGCGGCGGCGACAACCTGGCCGCCCACTTCAGCCGCGAGCTGGTCGACTACTCCATCTACGTTATCGACGTGTCGGGCGGCGACAAAATCCCGCGCAAGGGCGGCCCCGGCATCACCCAGTCCGACCTGCTCATCATCAACAAAATCGACCTCAAAGACCTCATCAAAGCCGACCTCGGCGTGATGGAGCGCGACTCCAAGAAGATGCGCGGCGAAGGCCCGTTCCTGTTTGCGCGCGCCATCGACGGGCACGGCCTGGATGACATCATCGCTCACATCAAGGCCGCCAAGGCGCGGGCGCTGGCCGCCGTGCGCGAGGACCGGCGGTAGCCAGTAGCGCGGGCTTTGTAGGCCGCGCTACATTTTCCGCGCCAGCGGGTTGTAGCCCAGTAGTGGCCCGTCCGCCAGCGCCGTCAGCAATGCCTCGCACAGCGGCTGCAGCGCCATGCGGCTGTGCGCGGCGGCCCGCAGCACCCACACGTTCTCCCGCGCCTGGGCTACCGAAACCACGTATTCCTGGCTGCTGATGGTGAAGTGCGGCCCTGTGCTGCCGGGCATCTTTTGCCGGGCCAGCACCCCGGCCAGCTGCTGAAACCGGGCATCGGCAGGGCTGCCCACCAGAAATACCGAAAAGAAGGTTTGATACCCCGCGAAGTTGGCCGGCGACGTGGCAATGTGCTCGGCCGGCTCAAACCCAAACCTATCCAGCAGCACCAGCCGGCCGGCCACCCGCACCCGCAGCTCCGAATGCAGGGAGGTGAAGGCGAACCGTTCGCCCTGGTCCATGCGGCCGGAGTGGAACCAGTCGACCAGCAGCAGCAGCGCCGAGGGCTGCAGGTGCCACTCCTGCACCTGGCGGTAGCGGCTTTCGGCCTGCAGCACCACCGGGTCGGGGAAGATGACGGCCAGCGCGTTATCCTCCAGCTCGCCCGCCGTGTGCTGCTCGGCCACGGCCCCGTCGATGGAGCGGAAAATCCTCGTGCTGGCCTGCGTGCTGAGGACAAGCCGCGCCCCGGCCCGAACCTTTACCTGCAGCCGGATAACGTCGCCGGCCACCATGCCGCCGCCGTAGCTGCTCAGCACCACGTGGGCGGCGCGGCTGTGCGAGGCCGGCTGCAGCAGCTTCAGCGGCTGTATGTTCTGGCACGTCACCAGGCGCGAGCGGCCGCGCACGTCGGCTACGGTGAGCGTGCTCCAGGCGGGCGCGGGGCGGGGGGGCAGGGCAGTGGCAGTGGGCAGCGGAGTGAGGGCCAAATCAGTAATCATCGTGGTGCGAAGTACGGGCGGGGGCGGCGTGCATCGTGCACGGCCGGCCGGGCAATTTCCGGAGCCGCTGCCGGGCGTGTGGCCGGAGAAGCAATAGGCGGAGGCCTTGCCGCGTTTTGAAATAAGCCGGCTGCCTGTATTTTAGGGCCTTGCCGTGCTTCCTTATGCAGAATTACTATCGCCTGCTGGGTGTCGGGCCTACGGCCACCGCACAGGAAATCGTGCAGGGCTACCTGCGCCAGCGCACCCGCCTCAAGCGCCTCGCCGCCCACGACCCCGCCATGCGCGCCCGCCTGGCCGAGGTGGAGGCCGGCTACGGCATTCTGGCCCACCCGCGCCGCCGCCTGGCCTACGATGTGCTGCTGGCCGAAGAGCCCCCCGCGCCGCCCGCGCCTGCTGCCCGCCGCCCGGCCGATGCGCGCATGGCCCACTACGCCCAGTGGGCCCGTCGCCTCAACCTGGCCCTGCTGGCCGCCTGCCTGCTGCTGGTGCTCGACCGCGCCCTGCCCCAGCGCCAGTACCCGCACGAAACCGTGCGCAGCCGCTTTCCGGTGTCCGTGTCGGCCTCCCTCTCCGACCCGCAGCTGGCCTACCGCGTGCACACCGAGCACACCACCTTCCGGCTGCCCAGCGCCATCAGCCAGCGGGTGCGGGCAGGCCAGCACCTGGTGGTGTGGCAAACGCCGCTGCTGCGCGAGGTGCAGCGCATTGGCGTGACCGATGCCGGGGCCGACCCCACGCCGTTTCAGCCCTACGGCGGCACCATCTACGGCACTTTTTTTCTGCTGCCGCTGCTGATGGGGGCCGTGGCCGCCGTGGGCATTTGGCCCGGCCGCGCCCCCGAAACCGTGGTCAATACGGCCGCTGTGGGCACGCTGCTGGCCATTCTGGTGCTGGTCATTGTCCTCAGCTTTTGAGCAATCCGCCAACTCCTGGCCCGCTGCGCGGTTAAACGGGCGGCTGCCGGGCCCAACCATTCGCGCCCGGTTTCGAATACAGACCCATTTACGCCCGCTTACTTCCGCATCATTTTCATGGATTTTACTTCCGCCCGCCCCGAAGAATTATGGTTTGACGCCGCCCGCCGGGGCGATGTTGCCGCCCTCAAAGAGCTGCTGGCCAATGGCCTCAACGTAAACGCCGTCAATGGCAAAGGCTTTTCGGCGCTAGTGCTGGCCGGCTACGACGACCACCTCGATGCCACCAACTTCCTGCTCGAAGCCGGGGCCGACCCCAACCTCCCGGATGCCAGCGGCAACACCGCCCTGATGGGGGTGAGCTTCAAAGGCTACCCCGAAATTGCCCGCGCCCTCATTCGGCACGGGGCCGACCTCAACCGGCAAAACGGCAGCGGCGGCACCGCCCTTATGTTCGCCACCATGTTTGGCCGCAACGCGCTGGTGCGCCTGCTGCTCGAAGCCGGGGCCGATACCACCATCCGGGATGCCCGGGGCCTCAGCGCCCTGCACCTGGCCGGCCAGCAAGGCAACGCGGAAGCATGGGCCCTGCTGGGCGGCGCCCCCGCCGAAGCGGAAAAATAGCCGTCACGCAAAACCCAAAAAGCCGGTCAGGCAGCGCGAATCCGCGCCGCCTGGCCGGCTTTTTGGGTTTTGCCCTGCGCCCTACCCGATGCTGCGCACCACGCCGCCATCTACCCGCACCGAGGCGCCATTGGTAGCCGCTGCCAGCGGGCTGCACAGGTAGGCCACCATGTTGGCAATCTCGTCCGTGGTGATGAAGCGCTGGAGCAGCGACGACGGCCGGGCGTGCTGAAAGAAGTCGTGCTCGGCTTCTTCCTTCGACTTGCCCTCGGCCGCCAGCTTCCGGATGAACTCCTCCACGCCCTCGGAGGCCGTGGGGCCGGGCAGCACCGAGTTTACCGTTACGCCGGTGCCCTTCGTGAGCTCGGCCAGGCCGCGCGCCACGCCCAGCTGGGCCGTTTTGGTGGTGCCGTAGTGAATCATCTCCTGCGGAATCTGCAGCGCCGACTCGCTGCTGATGAACAGGATGCGGCCCCAGTCCTTCGCCAGCATCGGCGGGAAATACTGGCGCGCGAGGCGCACCCCGCTCAGCACGTTCACTTCAAAAAAGCGCACCCAGTCCTCGTCCGGAATCTCGGCGAAGGGCTTGGGCTCGAAAATGCCCACGTTGTTGACCAGAATATCCACCGTGGGCACCGCGCGCAGGAGGCGGGCCACTTCATCGGCCTTGCCGAAATCGACCGCTACGCCGCGCACCACGGCGGCCGGCGTTTCGGCCAGAATAGCGGCCGTGGCTTCGGCAATGCGGCCTTCGGTGCGGCCGGTGATGATGACGTGCGCGCCTTCGGCAGCCAGGCGGCGGGCAATGGCCAGGCCAATGCCCGCCGTGGAGCCCGTGACGAGGGCCAGTTTGTTTGCGATTTGGAGGTCCATAGAAAGTGGCGCTGTGGCGCGGGTGAGGTGAGTACCTAAACCGGCTCGGGCCGCAATTGTCTGCGCCGCTCCCGGCAAGGCGGGGCGGCGGGCAGCCGCCCCGCCCCACTGCCTGCCTGCGGCCCCGCGGGGCGGTGGCTGCGCTGCAACTCATGAAGCGGCCAAAAGTGGGTAGTTACTCACGTTGGAAAAGTGCAGTTAATGCATCAGGATTGTGATTGGTGAAAAATATATCGATTCACAGATGCTGGATGTGCTGTGGTTTGCTGAAAATGTTATTACTTGCGGCGTATTCTTCGGAATTGGTGCTGAAAACCGCTGTTGCATAACACCTGCTTTTAGTTGAAATTTAATGATTTATTGAACTTATCAAATAAATCAGATGGAATTTTCCAAACCGACTGGCTTTTCACTGGCATGGTAAATATCAATTTATTCCTGCTGTGGCCACTGCTTCCTGATTGCGGGTAATGGTTTCCTCACCCCGGTGCCACCCCTAGTGCCTGTCCTGTTGTCGCTTTCATTTCCTCCACCCCCAAACCCACCAACTTATGCTCCTATCCGCTACGCTCCTGCTTGTTGCCCATGCGCTGGCCGGCGGGCCACCTGCTGTCTTTGTATCTGTGCCAGCCGCCGCGCCGACGGCTGCGGCAGTGGCACCCGTGGTGGCCGGCCGGGTGCTCAATGAGCAGGGCCAGCCCCTGCCGGGCGTGGTAGTGGCCGTGCAGGGCTCGCCGCTGCTCACCAGCACCAACTCCGATGGCGACTTCCTGCTCACGCTGAACGCGCCGAAAACGGTGCTCATCTTCAAGTGCCAGGGCTACCGGGAACAGGCGCTGCCGGTGTCGGTGGGCAATGCCCTGACGGTAAAAATGTACTCGCTCAAAACAGCCGCGCCCTCCAGCCTGAGCTCCGATGCCGCCGAAGTCACCGCCGCTACCGCCGCCACCGAAATAGCGGCCAGCAAGCCCCAGGTGCTCAATTTTTCGGAAGTGCTGCCCAGCTTCCCCGGCGGCGATGCCGCCTACCGGGCCTACATGCGCCAGAATGCCCATTTCCCGGAAGAAGCCCAGGCCAAGCGCGCTTCCGGCACGGTGTACGTGGGGTTTGTGGTGGACGAGAAGGGCCGCATCGTCGATGCGGAGATTGTGCGGGGCGTGGGCTTCGGCTTCGACCAGGAGGCCCTGCGCCTCATCCGGCTCATGCCCTGGTGGGAGCCCGGCACTGTGGCCGGCAAGCCCGTGCGGGTGTCGCGCACGCTGGGCGTGCCCTTCGTGTTTCGGGAGCGCGACTAGGCGCGCAGGCACCTGCAAGAGGTCGGGAGTGGGCGCCAGCAGGTTGGGCGGCCACTCCCGGCCTCATTTTGCTTGCCGCAAGCGGGCGGGCTATGCCTGCCGCAGCCAGCCGTCGGCGGCGGCTTCGCTGTCGAAATACTGGTAGCTGAGGGTGGTTTGCTGGCCGGTGCCCACGGCGCGGGCCGCCAGCCGGCTCAGGGGCTTTTCGGCCTGCACAATGGCGCAGCGGCCGTAGCCCACGGTGGCCACGGCGCGCGGAATCCAGTCCTCGATGAGCCAGGCCTGCACGTCGGGCGGCATGGGCGGGCGCTGGTTGTGCACGGTCATGAGGGCCACGGCGCGGTGGTGGCGCATGGCCCGCAGCACGTGCTCGTAAATGGCCCGCAGCTCGGGCGGGCTCACGGCCGTGGGCTGCCAGTCGAGGCGCACGTAGCCGGCCGGCGCATAGGAAATAACGGCCGCCGCGTTGCGGAAGTAATGTTGCAGAGAAGACACGGCGCAAAAGTAGGCCCGGATGCCCTTCGCTGCATCAGGCATCAGGCATCAGGCCAGCCACACGGCGGCCAGGGCCAGCAGCGCCGGCACCGTTTGCACCAGCAGGATGCGCGGGCTGGCCGTGGCCGCGCCGTATAGCCCCGCCACGGCCACGCAGCCCAGAAAGAAGCTGGCCACGTGGCGCGCCCAGGCCGGGTCGCCAATCAGCAGGGCCCACACCAGGCCGGCGGCCAGAAAGCCGTTGTAGAGGCCCTGGTTGGCGGCCAGCGTTTTGGTGGGCTCAAACAGCTCGGGCCGCAGCGAGCGGAAGGTTTTGGGGCCGCGCGTGGTCCAGGCAAACATTTCCAGCCACACAATGTAGCCGTGGATGACGACGACGAAACCGATGAGCAATTGAGCGAACAGGGGCATGGCCAGGCGTTTAAGAAGCGGCGGCCTCGGCCGCCGCCAGCCGGGCGGCCACAAAATCGTAGAGGCGGGCGGCCAGCTGGTGGTTGATTTCGTGAAAGTGCGCGTAGTTGTAGGCCGGCAGGTAGGCCGAGCTGAAGACTTCCTCCTGCCAGAGGGCCTCGGGGCCGGTGGGGCTGTGCTGGCTGAACAGCGCGTGCTGCACCGTGAAATGGTCGGAATGAAAGCGAAACGCCACGCGCACGCCCACGTCGAAGCCGTTGTGCCGCTGCCGGAAGTGCAGCCACTTTTTGGCAAACTGCACCTCCTCCAGCGCCGCCCGCGTGCCGGCCACCGCCGCCAGCAGCTGCGCCTCGAAGCTGTGCCAGTCGCCCTCCTCGTCCAGCACCACGGGCGCCACGCCGCCGCTGTAGCCCCGGCTCATAAATAACTCGTCGAAGCCCTGGGTTTGCAGCTGCACATCGGCCAGCCAGGGGCGGAGCAGCACGTCGTACACGGTGGCCTGCAGCTCGGCGTTCCAGAGGGTGGCCACGGCGTCTTCGCGGGCCAGCACGCGCTGCCGCAGCCCCGCCAGCCGGGCCTGCAGGTCGTCGGGGGCGTAGGCGGGCTCGCCCCTGGCGGCGCGCAGCTGCTGGCGCAGGGCGGCGGCCACGGTTTCGGCCACCAGGGCCTGCAGGGCCGCCGGCTCGCCGGCATCGGCGGCGGCAAGGGCCGTTTGGTAGCGGTCCTCGTCGGCCGGGGCGATGACGGCCGCCGGGTAGCCGTGCTGCCGCAGCGCCAGCCCCAGCAGCAGGTGCGCCAGCCGGCCATTGCCCACGGCAAAGGGGCTGATGCGCAAAAACCGGTGGTGCAGCCCCGCCGCCCGCGCCACCGGGTGCTGCCCGGCCGCGCGGGCGTACCAGGCCAGCAGCTCGGCCAGGCGGGCGGGCACATCGGCGGGCTGGGTGTGGTAGCGCACGGTGCCGGCGGCGGTCAGCCCGTCGTTGGGGTGGGTTTTGTAGGGGCGGTGGGTGTCGGCGGGCAGGCCCAGCAGCCGGGCGTGCAGCGCGCCCAGCACCGCTTCGGTGAGGGGCTGGCCGCTGCTCACCACCGCTTCGAGATATTGCACGGCGGCGTGGTGCTGGCGCAGGGCCAGCTTCACGGCCAGCGGCTGGCCGGCCGCCGTGAGGCCGTGGAGCAGCAGCGCCTCGGTGTCGGGGCGGGTGAGGGCGTGGCCGGCCGGCGCACCGGCCGCAAACGTCCAGGCCACCTGCGCCTGGCCGAGCTGCTCGGCCGGCAGGGGTCCCAGCGCGTCGAGGTCGGCTTTGAGACGGGTGAGGGCGGCGAAATCGGGCATGGGTGGGAACGGCGGGACTGCAAAAGTGCGCAGAAAAATGCCCCGGCCCTACGCGGCACCAAAAAGCGGCCCGGAGTTTCCCCCAGGCCGCTTTCCCTGGCCGCCGGCTGGCCTCAGCCCCGCACCACGATTTCGACGCGCACCGGCGCGGGGCTGCTGTTTTGCACCAGCACGTACTGGCCGGCCGGGCCCAGGGCCTCGGCCGTGAGGTCTACCTCGCTGATGGCCGGCGTGAGGGTCACGTACGTCGTCAGCTTGTCGGCAGGGGCCCCGGCGCGGCCCACCACCGCCTCCTGCCCCGGCTGGGGCACGGCCAAGCGCAGGTGCAGCGGGGTGGTGGCCAGCAGGGGCGTGCGCAGCAGCACGCTGCCGGTTTCCTCCGGGGCCACGGTCAGCTCGTGGGTTTCGTGGGCCGGGGCGGCCGGCCCGGTCAGCCGAAACAGCCGGAGCGTGGCCGCGTCCTCGGCAAAGAGCACCTTGGCCGCCGCGCTCACCTCCTGGCCGTAGCCGTAGGCCAGGTTTTGGGTGGTCACGTAGTGGTCGCCTTCTTCGGTGTTGGTGCCTTTCTTAACTTCTTGGGTCGTATTCGTATCGGTGAGTTGTTCTACCAAGGCACCCAGCGCGGCCAGCATGGCGGGCGTATAGCCTTTGGTGGCCAGGGCGGTTTTGTCGCGGGTGGCGGAGGTGAAAGCCGTTTGCAGCAGCGCCCGCATCTTGTCGTGGTTGTCGCGGGCGGCATCGTAGGTGCTGCGGCCGTACGTGGCCAGCCGGCCGGCATTGTGCGGAAAGGCCCGGCCCACGAAATAAAACAGGCTTTGGATGGCGGCCTGGGCCTGAGCCATCGTGTTGCCCACTTCGGCGGTGTCCTCCTTCAGCTCGCCCACGCGCACGGCACCGGGGGGCGTGGTATCGGCGGTGTCGATGGCGGCCAGCCAATCGGTGCCAAACGCGGCATCAAACTCCGGGTTGAAGGTCTGGAACGCCGCTTGGTGGGTGAGGTAGTGTTGATACATCGTGCGCATGTCTTGGCGCATCGTTGCATCGGCTTCGCGGTAGTGCCGAAGCACGGTAGCAGCTCTTTTCATTTGGGTAAAAATGAAGAATGAATGGATGAGCGCCAAGGTATCGGATTAGTTCGATACTACCATGCTCGGGAACAGTTTCCTCGCCCTCGGGAACACCTTTCCCGACCTCGGGAACAGTGTTCCCGACCTCGGGGATACCGTTCGAAAGGTCGGGAAGGGTGTTCCCGAGCCCGGGAACACCGTTCGAAGGCTCGGGAAAGGTGTTCCCGAGGCCGGGAAGACTGTTCGAAGCCCCGCGCCAGGTGTTCGAAGGGGCGGGGACGGTGTTCGTAGCGGCGGGAAGGGTGTTCGAGCCGCCGGGTGCGGTGTTCGAAGGGTCGGGCAGGGGCTTCGGGCACGCAAAAGGCCCGCCGGGTGGGGCGGGCCTGGGGTTATTCTATTTAGATAAGTTTCTTAAATCGGTTATTAAGACTTTAGAACAGGCTGGAAAGGTAGCGTCTCGATTCAATGGGAAATCACCGGTTATTCCTGCTGATTTGCTAAGCACATCTGCTATATATGCAGGGAGTTGACTTCTAAAACCTGCGGTTGTACTCCCAGTAGCCTGTATATTATTGTTGACTTTGCTCGCTCCAAACTTTTTGAACAGAAAATTAGAAAAAGAGTCTGGAAGTGTAGTCGATACTCCTGAATTTAGATGGATAAGCTGGCAGCATAGCATACAGGAAAGAGGAATACACTTTTCAATGACTTTTGATGGCAGAATCTTCCTTCTTCTTGTTCTAACAAATTGACGATGTACTATATCTGCTGAGGTTATAAATACTCCTTCTGTTGTTTTTCGACTAGTGGGACAATTCGAATTTACTTCTAAAGAATAGAAAGCATAAAGAGCCGCAAAATCGTGCTTCTGTGCATAAGCTCTAAGCGTTTTGATTTGCAAATCAGGGGTTGGGCGCTTCTTTGTTGGTTTCGGACGGTGCGTTATACCATAATAATTATCCTTACTAGGGAATAATTTTTTTGCTTGTACAAGGGCTGAAAAAAAAACCGTGTGTGAAAGAATGAACCACCATTCCCAATCGGCCCCTGTAATATATGATTCTTCGTGTCGGTTAAATTGATGGTAAGATATAGCAGGCTCTTTAACTGATATATCATGCAAAAGCCAGTCGCTCATTGATTCTTCTTTAACCTCATATTGGTCATTGAACCATTGCCTGACGTATTTGGCGCTGTTATTAAGTTGATGACACAAGGGCATAATAGAGTTGTTTATGTTAGAATTCTATTGAAGCTTCGCCAGAATCTCCAGCGCCGCCGTGGCGATGACCGTACCCGGCCCGTACACGCCGGCCACGCCCGCATCATACAAAAACTGGTAGTCCTGGGCGGGGATGACGCCGCCGGCGATGACCAGAATATCCTCGCGGCCGAGCTGCCGGAGCTCCTGCAGCAGCTGGGGGAGCAGGGTTTTGTGGCCGGCGGCGAGACTGCTCACGCCCACGACGTGCACGTCGTTGTCGGCGGCCTGGCGGGCTACTTCGGCGGGGGTTTGGAAGAGGGGGGCGAGGTCGACGTCGAAGCCCACGTCGGCAAAGCTGGTGGCGATGATTTTGGCGCCGCGGTCGTGGCCGTCCTGGCCCATCTTGGCCACCAGCATGCGGGGGCGGCGGCCTTCGCGGGCGGCAAAGGCATCGGCGGCGGCGCGGGCCTGGGCGAAGGCTTCGTTGTGGCTCATTTCCTGCGAATAGACGCCGGCCACGGTGCGCGTGGTGGCCTGGTGCCGGCCAAACTGGGCTTCGAGGGCATCGGAGATTTCGCCGAGGGTGGCGCGGGCGCGGGCCGCCGTGATGGCGAGGGCCAGGAGGTTCACCTCACCCCCCCGGCCCCCCTCTCCTGCGGAGAGGGGGGAGCCTGACGACAAGTCAACGGAATCATTCGGCTCCCCCTCTCCGCGGGAGAGGGGGCCGGGGGGTGAGGTGTTCGTCAGGTCTTCAATCCGCACGCCGGCGGCTTCGGTGAGGGCGGCCAGGGCAACTTTCACGGCGACGGGGTCGCGGTCGGCGCGCACCTGCTTGAGGCGGGCAATCTGGCTTAGGCGCACGGCGTCGTTGTCGATGTCGAGCACTTCGACCTCGGTTTTCTCGGTGGTCTGGTACTTGTTCACGCCCACGATGATTTCCTTGCCGGAGTCGATGCGGGCCTGCTTGCGGGCGGCGGCTTCCTCGATGCGGAGCTTGGGCAGGCCGGTTTCGATGGCCCGGGCCATGCCGCCGAGGGCTTCGACCTCCTGAATGAGCGCCCAGGCCTTGTCGGCCAGCTCGTGGGTGAGGGTTTCGACGTAGTAGGAGCCGCCCCAGGGGTCGACTACTTTGGTGATGTCGGTTTCGTGCTGCAGGTAGAGCTGGGTGTTGCGGGCAATGCGGGCCGAGAAGTCGGTGGGCAGGGCAATGGCCTCGTCCAGCGCGTTGGTGTGCAGGCTCTGGGTGCCGCCCAGGGCCGCGGCCAGGGCCTCGATGGCCGTGCGGGCCACGTTGTTGTAGGGGTCCTGCTCGGTGAGGGAGTAGCCCGACGTCTGGCAGTGGGTGCGCAGGGCCAGGCTTTTGGGGTTGGTGGGGTTGAACTGGTTGATGAGCTTGGCCCAGAGCAGGCGGCCGGCCCGCAGCTTGGCAATCTCCATGAAGTGGTTCATGCCAATGGCCCAGAAGAAGCTCAGGCGCGGGGCAAACTCGTCAATCTTCATGCCGGCGGCCAGGCCGGCGCGCACGTACTCCAGGCCGTCGGCCAGGGTGTAGGCCAGCTCCAAATCGGCGGTGGCCCCGGCCTCCTGCATGTGGTAGCCCGAGATGGAAATGGAGTTGAACTTGGGCATGTGCGCCGCCGTGTAGCTGAAAATATCGGCGATGATGCGCATGCTCGGCGCGGGCGGGTAGATGTAGGTGTTGCGCACCATAAACTCCTTCAGAATGTCGTTCTGAATGGTGCCGGCCAGCTTGTCCGGCGTCACGCCCTGCTCCTCAGCCGCCACAATGTAGAAGGCCAGCACCGGCAGCACGGCCCCGTTCATGGTCATCGATACCGACATCTGGTCGAGCGGAATCTGGTCGAAGAGGATTTTCATGTCCTCCACCGAGTCGATGGCCACGCCGGCCTTGCCCACGTCGCCCTGCACGCGGGGGTGGTCGGAGTCGTAGCCCCGGTGGGTGGCCAGGTCGAAGGCCACGCTCAGCCCCTTCTGGCCGCCGGCCAGGTTGCGGCGGTAGAAGGCGTTCGACTCCTCGGCCGTGCTGAAGCCCGCGTACTGCCGGATGGTCCAGGGGTTCTGGGTGTACATCGAGGCATAAGGCCCGCGCAGGTAGGGCGCCTGCCCGGCGCCGAAGCTCAGGTGGTCGAGGTGGTCCACGTCGGCGGCCGTGTACACGGGCTTGATGGCAATGCCCTCGGGCGTGAGCGTGGCGGCCGTTTCGGCGGCGGCGGGCGCGGCCGGGGCCGCGGCGGCGTTGTAGGAAATCGAAGAGAAGTCGGGACGCATCTGAAAGTCAATGAGGAATGAAGAATGAGGAATGAGGAATTGTCGCCTGGGAATTCTTCATTCCTCATTCTTTATTCCTCATTAAGCGCAGCGTCACCGCCCTTGCAGGCGGGCCAGCACCTGCTCGGTGGTGTAGCCCTGCACCTTCATTTCCTTGAAGCCGAACACGCGCACGGCCTCGTGCAGCGTGGCCATGTCGGAGCTGAGCAGGGCCGGCGGGATGAAGTGCTGCTTCTCGGCCGGAATCTGGTAGATGAAGCGGGCGAATTTCTGGAACTGCTCGGGCGTGGCATACATCAGGGTGGCCTCCTCGGGCGAGGAGTAGAGCAGCGAGAGCGTGCCCGGCGGGTGGCTGGCCGCTATTTCGGGCCGCTCGTGGGGCTGCAGCAGCTGCAGGAAGTTTTCGAGAATAACCTGGTTGGTGTTGGAGCCCAGCAGCACCACGGCGGCGCGCTTGGTTTTCTTCTCGCGGCGCTCGAAGTGCATGGCCGTGGCCAGGCGCAGCACTTCGGTAGGGTAGGCGGCGCGCGTCACGTCGAACGCCGAAGAGCGCAGCAGCTTCTTGGGATGAAAGGGGAACTGCTCGGCGCGGTTCTGGAAGCGGTTGGTGCCCACCACCACCTGCTGGCCGGCGGCAATGCGCCGGAAGGTTTCGGTGGTCACGGCCTTGATATCTTCCAGGATTTTGCCGCGCACGGCGGGCAGCCCGCCCGCCGCCTCGGTTTCCTGAAACAGCGCCCAGGCCTCGCGGGCCAGCTGGTCGGTGAGGGTTTCGAGGTAGTAGGAGCCGGCGGCGGGGTCCTGCACCTGCCCCAGGCCGGCTTCTTCGCGCAGCAGCACGGAGAGGTTGCGCGCCAGCCGGCCCGAAAAGTCGTTGGCCTCGGCAAACAGCGCATCGAACGGGGCCACGCTCAGCGAATCGGCCCCGCCCAGCACGGCGCTCATGGCCTCGGTGGTGTGGCGCAGCAGGTTGGTGTGCGGGTCCAGCGTGGTCATCGTCCAGCTGGCCGTGGCCGCGTGGATGCGCAGCTTCCCGTTGAGCTCCGCCGGCAGGCCAAAGCCGTGCAGCAGCGTGGCCCACAGCCGGCGCAGGGCGCGCAGCTTGGCCATTTCGGGGAAGTAGCTGGGCGCGATGGCCACGTGCAGGTGCAGCGCGGCGGCTACCTCGGCGGCGGTGGTGTCGGCGTCGGGCAGCTCGGCCAGCAGGGCGGCGGCGGTGCTCAGGGTGTAGGCAATCTGCTGGGTGTTCGTCGCGCCCCGGTTGCCGAAAAAGGCCCCGTTCACGGCCAGCGCCCGAAAGTCGGGCATGGCCGTGGCCAGGCGCACGCAGCGGCGCAGGGCGGCGCGGTAGTCGGCCAGCTCGGCGCCTTCGGGCACGGGGCCGGGCGCAAAGCGCAGGAACCCGCGCAGGGCCGTGCCCGGCGCGGCATCCACCAGCTGGCCAAGCAGCACCTCCGGCTTGTCGGTGAGGGTGTAGCCGAGGAAGGTGCTCGCCAGCGGCAGGCGCGTGGCCAGGTACGGCACATCGAAGGCCGCGGCATCGGGCAGCACGAAGTGAATGCCATCGGCCCCGTTGGCGAGGGCAGCGGCGGCCTGGTCGATTTCGGCGCGGCCGTCGCCGGCGGGCACGTTCACCACGGGCATGTTCAGCCAGGGCGCGAGCGGGTGGGGCAGGGGAGCCGGGGCTCCGCCAAGGGCCGTCAGGGCTTCGCGGTGGTAGAAGGGTTCGAGCGTGAAGCCATCGGGCAGGGGCCAGCGCAGGGTGGCCGGGTCCTTGCCTTTGAGGTCGCGGGCGAGGCGGGCCTGCCACTCGGCCGTGGTCACGGGTGGGAATTCGGCGAAGGAAACGGGCGCAGCCGTAAGGGTGTCGGACATAGAGTAGTGGCCGTTCTGGGCGGCGGCGCGGGGGATTTAGCAGCAACTACGCGCCTTCGCCAAAACAGGCCGAAAGATACCGCCTGCTCCTCAAAGCCGCCGGCCCCGTGCGGGCATACCGGCCGACTTGCGCAGGCGCACTAGCTTTGTGGTTCCGATGCCGGTTTCCTTTTAAGCCCCGGCCTGTTTTAGGATGAATCAAAAGCTACGCTGCCTGTTATTGATAAGCCTTGGCTGGCTGGGCCGTGCTCTTACGGTGCAGGCCCAGGCTGATTTCCGGCCCGGCTACCTGGTGCCGCTCAGCGGCGATACCGTGCGCGGCCTGACAGACTACCGGGGCGGGGTGCGCAGTGCCGAGCTGTGCCGCTTTCGGCCCACCGCCGATGCTCCGGTGGTGGCCTACACGCCGGCCCAGCTGCGTGGCTACGGCTTCGCGAGTGGGCGCTACTACCGCACGCAGCTGCTCACCGCCATCGACAGCGTGCAGTACCAGGCCACGCCGCCGCCGCAGCCGGTGTTTATGGAAGTGCTGGCTTCGGGCCCGCTCAACCTGTACCAGCTGCGCAGCAAAACCGGGGTTGACCGTTTTTTTGTGGCCCCGGCCACGCAGGATGCCGCTCGTCCCGTTACCGAGCTTATTCCCAGCCGGCACCCCGGCTCCGACTACCTGACCCGCGCCTACCTGCGGGCCAATCTGTACCGGGGCGTGCTCACCGAACTGATGGTTGATTGTCCGGCCGTGCGGATAACGGTGGCCAGCGTGGCTTTTACCACCAGCGCCCTCACGGGCGTGGTGCAGCGCTACAATGCCTGCCGCGCGCCCGTGGCGGCCACGTCGGGAGCCGCCGCTACGGTGGGCGGCCGGTCGGCCGGCCGCGCCGGCGAGCGGGTGAAGCTGGGCGTAGTGGCAGGGGTTGAGCGCAGCCGTCTTTCGGTGAGTGGGCTGAGCCTCCTGGAAAACGGAAACTTTGCGAGCACCGTGCCGGTCGTTGGGCTGGGGCTCACCGTTCCATTTGCTTCCATTAGTGAAAAGCTGAGCTTGCGTTTTGAGGCGCTGGTAGAGCCTTTGCGCTACGCCGATACATTTCTGGCCGGTCCGGATTTTGGCAGTAGCTACGAGCAGATGCGGCTGAACCTTACCTACCTGCGAATGCCCTTGATGGTGCGCTACACCTATCCGACCGGCAAATTGCGGCCCTATGCGCAGCTTGGGGCAAGCTATGCCTACCGCCTCAAATTCGATATGTCGGTGCAGGAGGGGCGGGGCACTAGCTCCGGCACCGTTGCCTACGGCCCCTCCAGAACGCTGGAAAACCGGGATATTGGGGCCGTAAACTACGAAATCGGTTTGGCAGGCAGTGTGGGTGTGCAACTACCGTCGCTTGCAGGCCGCGCCCTCGCCTTCGAGCTGCGAGCCGAACGCAGCTCGGGCCTGATAGCCACAACGGGCATCGGGAGCACTCAGCAGCATTATTTTGCTTTGCTGAGCTATAATTTCACGAAATAACCAAAGGTCGATTTCTATGCCTATTCCCACTCAGCGGCTCGCAGTAGCCCTCGGCCTGTTTGCGCTGCTGCCGGCCTGCCAGCGCGCCGCCTACGTGCCCACGGCGCACTTTGTGCCCGTCACCAGCCAGCCGGTGGCCAAAACCCAGGCTGAAGACCCGGCCATTGCGGCCCTCATCGCGCCCTACCACGACAAGGTGACGGCCCAGATGACCGAAGTGCTGGGCACCGCTCCGGCCCCGCTCACCAAAGCGCCCGGCGAAAACCCGCTGTCCAACTTCGTGGCCGACCTGCAGCGCGAGCGTGCCAGCAAGGAGCTGAAAGCCCCCATGGACCTGGGCGTGATGACCAACGGCGGCCTGCGCGCCGGCTTCGCGGCCGGCCCCGTCACGCTGGGCTCGGTGTTTGAGCTCATGCCGTTTGAGAACGAGCTGGTGGTGCTCGACGCGCCCGGCCCGGTGGTGGAAGACTTGTTCGAATACGCCGCTCACATCAAAATGGCCGTGTCCGGCGCTACCTACACCGTCACCTTCGACGGCCAGCCCAAGGACATCCGCATCGGCGGCAAGCTATTCGACGTGAACGAAAACCGGACCTACACCATTGCCATTTCCGATTACCTCGCCACCGGCGGCGACAACCTGACCTTCTTCAAAGCCCTCACGCCCCGCCATACCAACGTGCTGCTCCGCACCGCCATCGCCGACCACATCCGCGACCTCACCAAAGCCGGCCAGCCCATCACGGCCCGGGTCGAGGGCCGGGTGAAAGCTAATTAAGAATTATGAATTAAAAATTATGAATTATCTGGTCGAGCGATTCCAGGCAGTTCATGCTTCAAAAAATCAATTCATAATTCATAATTTTTAATTCATAATTCTAAATATTATGCAGCGCCGCGAATTCCTCCGCAACTCTCTTCTGGGCACCGCCGGCCTCGCCGTGCTGGGCGGCCTGGCCAATACCGCCGAAGCCGCCAAGGCCCCGGTGAAGCTTACCATCCTGCACACCAACGACATGCACTCGCGCATCGAGCCCTTTCCCGACAACGGCGGGCAGTGGGCCGGGCTGGGCGGCATGGCGCGGCGCGCGGCCCTCATCAAGGACATCCGGGCCAAAGAAGCCAACGTGCTGCTGCTCGACTCGGGCGACATTTTTCAGGGCACGCCGTACTTCAACTTCTTCGGCGGTGAGCTCGAATACAAGCTCATGAGCCAGATGGGCTACGATGCCAGCACCCTCGGCAACCACGACTTCGACAACGGCCTCGAAGGCCTGCAGCGCCAGCTGCCGCACGCCACGTTCCCCTTCCTCATCGCCAACTACGACTTTTCGAAAACGCCGCTGGCCGGCCGCTTCGCGCCCTACAAAGTGTTCGAGAAGCAGGGCATCCGCATTGGCGTGTTCGGGCTGGGCATCGAGCTGGCCGGGCTGGTGGCCGATAAAAACTTCGGCCAGACCGTGTACCTCGACCCCGTGGCCAAGGCCAAAGAAATGGCTGCCCAGCTGCGCGGCCCCGAAAAGTGCGACCTCGTCATCTGCCTCTCGCACCTGGGGTATAAGTTCGACAGCTCCCCCAATAAGATTGAAGACCGCAAGCTGGCGGCCCAGGTAGCGGGCATCGACCTGATTCTGGGCGGCCACACCCACACATTCATGGATGCGCCGGAGCCCATTGCGGGGCCCGGCGGCCACACCACGCTCATCAACCAGGTGGGCTGGTCGGGCATCAACCTGGGCCGGCTCGATTTCGAGTTTGCGCACGGCACCCGGCGCGGTGGGCTGGCGCAGGCTTCGGTGCTGCCGGTGCGCGAAATAATTGGATAGACGGGAATCATTTTCGGTATCGGTTTACGTTAGAGGGCACTTCGGCAATTGGCCGCAGTGCCTTTTCTCTGCGTACCCTGCGGAGGGGCTGCCTGCCGGCAGGGGAGGGCTGCCAGCGGCATTCAACTATTCTTTCTTTCTGTTTGGCAGGCAAAAATTGGCATTGACCGATTGCAGTACAGTCCTGCTAGAACTAGCGAAAAAGCAAGGGCAAACGGGCTTTTTTTCTCGCTAAGTTTTCCACAATTTTGTCCCCCTCTAAAAAATAATGCGGCTCAGAAGCCGCAGTTTTCTTTCCTCTTTTTGTTACCGGTTCGTAGCCGGCTGTTGCTTAACTAGTCTCATGCTCAAGGATTTTCGTACGGTTTGGGCAGGCTGTTTGCGCAGCATCTCGGCGGAAATCGGGGAGCAGAGCTTTCGGACTTGGTTTCAGCCCATCGTGCCCGTCGAGCTGAAGGGCAACGTGCTCACCATTCAGGTGCCCAGCGCCTACTTCTACGACTGGCTGGAGGAGCATTACGTCGACGAGCTGCGCCGCGCCCTCTACCAGCAGCTCGGCCCCGAAGGCCGCCTCGAATACAGCGTGGTGGTGGACCAGGGCAACGAGCAGGCCCCGCCCCGTGCCCTGCACCTGCCGCCCACCCGCAAGCAGGCCGCTCCCGACCCGCGCGACGCGCCCCAGCCCATGCCCGCCGCCCCTTCGCCGGTAAGCAACCCGCTGGCCGGCAGCGCCCGCGCCGGCTCGGCACGCTACGTGAATTCCGGCGCGGTGCGGTCGGCCCAGCGCAGCAACTTCGGCACCAATACCCTGGCGGGCGTCGAAACCGTGGCCGCGCCCCGCAATCCCTTCGAGCAGGTGAAGCCGATGGACGGCAACCTGGTGCCTTCGCAGCTCAACGGCTCCTATACCTTCGACAACTACATTGAGGGCGACTGCAACCGCCTGGCCCGCTCGGCCGGCCTCGCGGTGGCCAACAAGCCCGGCACCACCAGCTTCAACCCCCTGATGGTGTACGGCGGCGTGGGCCTGGGCAAAACGCACCTCGTGCAGGCCATCGGCAACCACATCAAGGCCACTTCGCCGGAGCGGTTTGTGCTGTATGTGTCGGCCGAGAAGTTCACCAACCAGTTCATCGACAGCGTGCAGCGGGCGCAGGTGCAGGACTTTGCCAATTTCTACCTGCAGGTCGATGCCCTGATTCTGGACGACGTGCAGTTTCTGGCCAACAAGGGCAAGACGCAGGAGATGTTTTTCCACATCTTCAACCACCTGCACCAGTCGGGCAAGCAGATTGTGATGACGTCTGACCGGCCGCCCAAGGACCTGCAGGGCCTGGAAGACCGGCTGCTGAACCGCTTCAAGTGGGGCCTGACGGCCGACGTGCAAAGCCCCGACTTTGAGACGCGGGTGGCCATCATCCGCAACAAGATGGAGCAGGACGGCATCGACATTCCGCCGGACCACGTGGTGGACTACCTGGCCAACTCGGTGCACACCAACGTGCGCGAGCTGGAAGGCGTCATTGCCTCGCTGGTGGCCCAGAGCAGCCTGAGCCGCCGCGACATCGACCTGGAAATGGTGAAGCAGGCCCTGCGCCACATCATTGAGGAAGTGGAGGCCGAGGTGAACCTCGACTTCATTCAGAAGACCGTGGCCGCGTATTTCAACATTTCAGTTGATTTGCTGAAGGACAAAACCCGCAAGAAGGAAGTGGTGACGGCCCGGCAGGTGGCCATGTACTTCGCCAAGCACCACACCTCGCACACCCTGAAAACCATTGGCTTCCACTTCGGCGGCCGCGACCACACCACCGTGATGCACTCGGTGCAAACCGTGTCGGACCTGGTGGACTCGGACAAGAAATTCCGCGACCAGGTGGATGAGCTGCGGAAGAAGTTCGCCAAGAAATAGCGTACCGAAAGCCGTAAACGAACAATGCCCCGGAGCGAAGCTTCGGGGCATTGTTCGTTTTAATCGGGTCCGTCATTAAGCCGTTGCCGTTGGGCTGGTTTCCTGCAGAGGCAGGCGGTGCTTGGCCGCAAACTCGCGGATTTCCTCGCGGAAGCTCATTTTGCGGCGCTTGCCTTTGATTTCGCGCAGGTTGAGGGCGTAGATTTCGCCGTCTTTCTGGCGCACGCGCAGGGCCAGGGGCTTGAGTTCGAGCGTGGAAATGTTTTCGGCGGCAAACACCTGCTTGGGCCGGAACAGGCCGTTTTTGTGCACGATGTAGCCGGGCGTGAATTCCAGGTAGCTCTGGGTGCCAAAAATGGGCGCGTTGTTGACCAGCACATAGCCCAGAAACAACAACCCCAGCACCAGCACTACCCAGTGCACAAAGTAGAGCGGCCCCCGCAGCTGGTCGCGCTCCATGGCAAACAAGGCGTAGAGCACCCAGCCGCAGCTGACGGTGAGCTGACCCCAGAAATTGACGCGGGAGTTGTTGGCGGGACGGAGGCGGATGCGGGTGGTACCAGTGGGCATAGCGACAAATTTAGGACGAAGATTTTTCTGATAGGGCAAAAAGAACGTCATGCTCAGCGCCGCCGAAGCATCTCGCCTGCAGCAGCAATCCAGTCGATTGAATTACCACCCCAGGCGAGATGCTTCGGCGGCGCTCAGCATGACGTTTTGCGGTCAGACTCAGAGCGGCTTAGCCGACGAACTTCGCTTCGAGCGTCATTTTGGGCACGGCGCTCAGCACTTTCGAGACGGGGCAGTTTTCCTTGGCATCTTCGGCGTGCTTCTGGAAGTCGTCGGCGGTGATGTTGCCGCCCGTCACGTTGCCCTCGGTGCTGATGTGGATGTGTTCGATGACGGGATGGCCGTTGTTGGGGTTCATCGTCACGGTGCTGGTGGTGGTGATGGTGTTCACCGTGTGGCCGTGCTTGGTGAGCACGCTGGTGAGGTACATGGTGTAGCAGCCGGCGTGGGCGGCGCCAATGAGCTCTTCGGGGTTGGTGCCGGGCTTGCCTTCGAAGCGGCTGCCCACGGAATAAGGCGCGTTGAGGGCGCCGCTGTCGGTGGTGAGGGTGCCGCTGCCTTTGATGTCGCCGTTCCAGACGGCTTTGCCTGCATGGTCTGCCATGATGTGGGGAATTGGTGAAGTGGTGAAAATATGGGGTGAGGGTTAGCTTGCCGCCGTAACGGCCCGCCCCAAACCCTAACGGCGGCAGGCTGGCGAGGTTGCAGGGCCGGCCAACCCGCGCGTTCGGCCAACGTACCTTCGCAGCCCTTCCAACGGCCTTTAACTTCGGATTTATGGGATTGAAAGCTTCGCTGAGCCAGCCGCTGGCCCGCTACATCGCCCGGCGCTACCAGCGCTGGCAGCACCGCCCCGAAACCACCCAGCGCGAGCTGCTGGCCCAGCTGACTGCCACGGCGGCCGGCACCGCTTTCGGCCGGGCCCACGAGCTGGGCGGCATCCGCACGCCCGCCGACCTGGCCCGGCAGGTGCCCGTGCGCGACTACGAAGCCCTGAAACCCTGGTTCGACCGCACCCAGGCCGGCGAGGCCGACGTGCTCTGGCCCGGCCGGCCGCTGTACCTGGCCAAAACCAGCGGCACCACGTCGGGCACCAAGTACATTCCGATTACGAAAGACAGCATCCCGAACCACATCGACGGGGCCCGCGATGCGCTTTTATATTACATCTACCGCACCGGCCGCAGCCGGTTTCTCGATGGCAAGCTGATATTCCTGTCGGGCTCGCCGGCGCTGGAGCTGCACCACGGCATCCGCACGGGCCGGCTGTCGGGCATTGCCAACCACCACGTGCCGGCTTACCTGCGCCGCAACCAGCTGCCGAGCTACCAGACGAACATTATCGAAGACTGGGAAACCAAGCTCGAGCGCATCGTGGACGAGACGCTGGGCCAGCCCATGACGCTGATTTCGGGCATTCCGCCGTGGGTGCAGATGTATTTCGACCGCCTCACGGCCCGCACCGGCCGGCCCGTCAAGGACATTTTTCCGGACTTCAACCTGTTCGTGTACGGCGGCGTCAACTTCGAGCCCTACCGCGCCAAGCTCTTCGAGAGCATCGGCCGGCCGGTGGACAGCATCGAGCTGTTCCCCGCCTCCGAAGGCTTCCTGGCCTTTCAGGACGAGCCCGGCAACCCGGGGCTGCTGCTGCTGCTCAACAGCGGCATTTTCTTCGAATTTGTGCCCGCCGAGCGGTTCTTCGAACCCGATGCGCCCCGCCTCACCATTGCCGACGTGGAGCTGGACCGCAACTACGCCGTGGTGCTCACTTCCAACGCCGGCCTGTGGGGCTACAGCATCGGCGACACGGTGCGTTTTGTGAGCCTGCGCCCGCACCGCGTGGTGGTGACGGGCCGTATCAAGCACTTCCTCTCGGCCTTTGGCGAGCACGTGATAGGGGAGGAGGTGGAGCAGGCGCTGCGCGAAGCCATGCGCCAGTTCCCCGAGGTCGAAGTCACCGAATTCACCGTGGCCCCGCTCGTGAGCGACGACCCCGCCACGCCCTCACGCCACGAGTGGCTGGTTGAGTTTGCCCGCCCGCCGCAGGATGCAGCTGCCTTCGCCGCTGCGCTGGATATGGCCCTGCGCTGCCGCAATACCTATTACGACGACCTGCGCCGGGGCAATATTCTGGTGCCGCTTCAGCTCACGGCGCTGCCCGCCGGGGCCTTCCAGCGCTACATGAAAAGCCTGGGCCGCCTGGGCGGGCAGAACAAGGTGCCCAGGCTGGGGAATGATAGGGTGGTGGCGGAGGGGCTGACCAAAATGGCGTGAATCATCGTAACTTGTAACATGCTACGCCTCGACCGAACCGCTACTCGCAAGACCACGCTTCATGCCGACCAGGATGCTGACGACGTACTCTTTTGGTTGACCAAGACGCCTGATGAACGCATGGCGGCCGTTGAAATCTTACGTCAGCAAACCTTTGCTTTTCAGTTGAATTCCCGGAATGACAGCCAATCAGCTCAGCCCCGATTACAAAGAGTTTGTCGAGTTATTAAACGCCCACGCTGTTGAATACTTGGTGGTGGGGGCCTACGCGGCGGCCCGGTACGGAGTAGTGCGCAACACGGGCGACATTGACGTATGGGTGAATCCTACGCCTGAAAATGCCCGGCGGGTTGTGCAGGTATTGGCCGATTTTGGAGTAGCGGGTTTGGGCCATACAGCTGCTGATTTTACGGAGCCGGGCAATATTATTCAGATTGGCGTGAGCCCCATTCGGATAGATGTTTTAACTGAAATTGACGGGGTGAGCTTTGCCGAGTGCTATCCTGGCCGGCAAACGGCCGTTCTCGATGAGGTGCCCATTGCCGTCATCAGCATTCACGACCTGCGCCGCAACAAAGCCAGCACCGGCCGCCCCAAAGACCAAGAGGATTTACGCCTCCTGAATTTGAAGAACCCCGCCAGCTAGCCCGATAGTGCGCCTCGCCTTCGACCTCGACAATACCCTCATCCGCTGCGGCCACGACTTCCCCCTGGCCTCGCCCCAACGGCGCCTCTGGGCCCGGCTACTGGGCAACGAGCCGCTCCGCGAGGGCATTCAGGAGCTGGTGAACCACTGCCGCCAGCGCGGCTGGGAAGTGTGGGTCTACACCACGTCCTACCGCAGCGCGTGGCGCATCCGGCAGCTGTTCTGGCTGCACGGCATCCGGCTCGATGGCGTGGTGAACCAGCAGCGGCACGACCGCGAAGTGGCAGCCCGCTGCACCAAGCACCCGCCCAGCTTCGGCATCGATTTGCTGATTGACGACTCCGAAGGCGTGCGAATTGAAGGCGAGCGCCACGGCTTTCGCGTGCTGGTGGTAGCGCCGGAGGATGTGCAGTGGGCCGCGAAGGTGCAGGCCGCGCTGGATTCGTTTTAACTTAGCCCCATGCCCAAGCTTCTTCTGCTGCTCAGCTGCTGGCTCATTGCCTCGGGCAGCATCTGCCAAGCCCCGCCCGCTGATTTTCCTGATACGCCTATAATTACCGAAAGCTCGGTAGGGAAAGCGCGAATTGGGATGACAGTCGCTAAGCTGAAAGACGCTTATAAAGGCAGTACTTACACCCCTGTCTACTTGTATAAGTATGGCTTCGATGAAGGCAGTAATACTCCTAATGCCATGTTGGTTGCAAGCCGTGGTCAAAAGCTCTTCGTGTACTGGCAAGCCGATAAAAAAATAGCTGGCTTGATTGTACTCAATCCGACTTATCAAACCGCAAAAGGGATTCATGTTGGTTCTACTTCAGGCCAACTTAAAGCCGTATTCCCTACAGCAATGGCTGGACCCCATGAATTTATTGAGAGAATGGAATTGGCTTGGGCGGGCTATGGAGAAAAATCCGAACTGCTTTACGTTTTTCAGAAACAAAGCAGCATCCGCAAGGATAAGGATTCAGATGAACCATCTGAAATAGTCGGCACGAAGGCTAAAATTTCCTGGATATTGATTAAGCCGAACAGATGACCCCCAAACCCACGCTCCACGCCCTCTGCCACGCCTTTATCGAGCAGCGCATCGCCGCCGCCCGCACCGCCATGCAGGCGGCCCAGGAGTCGTCCAGCTCCGAAACCAAGAGCAGCGCCGGCGACAAGTATGAAACCGGCCGCGAAATGGCCAACGCCGAGCGCGACCGCAACGCCGCCCACATGCAGCAGGCCCAGCAGCTGCAGGCCGAGCTGGCCCGCATCAACCCCGACCTGGCCTGCGACACCGTGCGGCCCGGCGCGCTGGTGAGCACCAGCATGGGCCGGTTCTACATCAGCATCAGCGCCGGCAAGCTGGAAGGAACCGACGTATTCGCCGTTTCGCCGGCCGCGCCGGTGGCTGTAGCGCTGAAAGGGCTGCGGGCCGGGGAGGAAGCCGTTTTTAATGGGAAAACGGTGCGGGTAGTGACGGTAGAATAAGGCTACTTCCCAAAGCCCCCGCCATCGGCGGGCTGGTCGGCGGCTTCGGGCTTCATGAGCTTGAACTCGACGCGGCGGTTCACCTTGGCGTCGGCCTCGGTCACCTCGTCTTTGAGGGGATGGCTGGAGCCGTAGCCAAAGCTCTCGATGCGATTGGGCGCGAGCTTGCCCTTGCGCTCGATGTAGCGGCGAATGGCTTCGGCGCGGTCCTGCGAGAGTTTTTCGTTTACCTCCGGGTCGCCGCTGGTGTCGGTGTGGCCCGCGATGCTGAGCCGGAACGTGGGGTGGTCCACCATAAACAGGGCAATGCGGTCGAGGGTGGTTTGCATGGCGGGCAGCACGGCGGCTTTGCCCTGCTCAAACTCCAGGTTCTTGAAAATCAGCGGCAGTTTATAGTCGATGCTGTTGGTGAGCAGGGTCATCACCGTGTCGCCCTTCAGCTCAAACTGCTTCTCCACCGAGAAAAAGTCGTTGCTCTGAATGAGCATGGCGTAGTGCGAGCCCTCAATCAGCTCGAAGTCGAACGTACCATCGGGCCGGATGAATTTGCTGGCCACCTCAATGCCGTTATCGGTGTCGATAATGCTCACGATGCCTTTCAGCGGCTTCTGGCTCACCGAATCGACCAGCGTGCCCTCTACTTTGGTGGTGGCCAGCGGCTGCGCTTCCATGGGCAGCGGGAAAGAGTAGAGGTCGAGGTTGTTCAGCTCCGAGGCCTCCGAGCGGGCGTAGTAGAGGTTTTTGCTTTCGCGGTCGATGGTGAAGTAATACTCTGAACCCTTGCCGTTCACCAGCGGGCCAATGTTTTTGGGTTCCTGCCAGCGCCCGCCCACGCGGTAGGTTTTGTAGATGTCGAAGTCGCCAAAGTTCAGCAATTGGCCCCGCGAGCTGAAATACAGCACGTGGTAGAGCGGGTGGTAGAACGGGCTCACCTCGTTCTCGCGGGTGTTGATGACCGGGCCGGCGTTTTCGGCCGGGCTCCACTGCCCGTTTTTCAGCTTGTGGGTGAAATAGATGTCCGACAGGCCGAAGCCGCCCAGCCGGTCCGAGGCGAAATACAGCGTATCCTCGCCCTGCGAGAGCGTGGGCTGCGAGTCCCATTGCAGCGAGTTCACCAGCGGGCCCAGGCTTTTGGGCGTGCCCCACTTGCCGTCTTTGCCGCGCGTAGCGGTGTAGAGGTCGCAGTTGCCGTGGCAGGTGGCGCACTCGCAGCGGGCGAAGTAGATGGTTTTGCCGTCCTTGCTCAGGCAGGCCGAGCCCTCGTTGCTGGGCGAGTTGATGGGCTTGGGCAGCGGCTCGGCATCGGTCCAGCTGATGCCCTCGCGGCGGGAGGTGTACAGCTCCTCGTCCACCACGCCGGTGAGGCCGCGCCGCTTGCGCTTGCTGCTGAAAATCAGCAGCGAGTCGTTGCCGCCCAGCGCCGGCCCGTAGTCGGGCGCCTTGCTGTTGATGGCGTCGCCCATGCTCGTGTACACGCCCTTGGGCGGGTGGAAGGTGTTGAGGTTCTTGCGGTACTCCACCAGCTCGTAGTACGTTTTGAGGGGCACGTACAGCTCCTGGTTTTTCTCCTCCAGCGAGTCGTAGTACAGCTGCACCTTCTTGATGTCGGCGCGGCTGTGCTTGAGGGCCAGGCGGTAGTAGGCCTTGGCTTTCACCGTCTGGCTGTCGCGCTCCAGCAGCTGGCCCAGGCGCCAGAGCATGTCGGTGTTCTTTTCAAAATTGACCGGGCCGAACTTGGCCACGTAGTCCTCCAGCAGCAGCCGGGTCTGGTGGTACTGGCGGCGGCGCTCCGATTTGGCAATGGCCTTCAGCGCCTTTTTATCCTCGAAAAAAGGGTAGCGGTTGGTGAACACAAAGTCCGGCGTGCCGTCGGGCCGCAGGTGCAGCTTGCGGCTGATGCGGCTGTTGAGGCCCCGCACCCGGTAGGTGCCGGGCGCAATGGCCGGCTTGGCCGGCTCTTTTTTTGGCGCGGCCGAGGCCCCGCCGCTGGTGGTATCGGCCGAGGGCGAGGCGGCGGCCGGAATGCGCTTCACGGGCCGGCGCTGGGCCTGGGCCGCGGGCAGGGCCAGCAGCAAAAAGGCCGCACTCAGCACGAATAGCAGCAGGCGGCCGCGCAATAAAGCCGACATCGGTAGAGTTTTCAACATAAAATATTGCGCAAGTTGCCAACAATTTAGGGAAATAGCCAAGCCATGCCCGGTCCGAAGACCGTAGATGCGCCGCTTTGGCTGCTTTGAGCCCCTGGCACGGCCCTTGACGCGTAAACGCACCGGGATACCGTACCTTGTATCTTCCCACCTCAAAGGCCATGGCCTGCCAAACTGGCACCTGTGGCCTTGCCTTTGTTTTTACTTCCTTTCATGCATCTGGCACCTTTCTATTCTGCTGCTGCGACTTCCGTTCGCACACTAAGCGACTCTAGTTCTCAACCTGAAGCCATCGCCATTATGGCCGCCGACCCCGACCACCTCCTGCGCGGCGATGATGCCCCGCCCACGCTGCCCATTCTGCCCGTCCGCAACACCGTGCTGTTTCCCGGCGTGGTGCTGCCCGTGACCGTGACCCGCAAAAAAAGCGTGAAGCTGGTGCGTAAAGCCTATGCCGCCGACAAGCTGCTCGGCGTGGTGGCCCAGCTCAACCCCGACGCCGACGAGCCCGCCACTGACGAGCTGCACCCCGTGGGCACGCTGGCCCGCATCCTGAAGCTGCTGGAGCAGCCCGATGGCCAGATTACCATCATCCTGCAGGGGCAGGTGCGTTTTTCGGTGGAAGAGCAAATCAGCTTTACGCCGCTGGTGGCGCGGGTGAGCTACTTCCCGGAAGTGTCGCTGAACCCTGATATCCCCGGCGAGTTTGCCCTGCTGCAGGCCCTGCGCGAGGCCGCGACCAAGGTGCTGGAGCTCACGCCCGAAATCCCGATGGAAGCCCGGGCCATGCTCGATGGCATTCAGTCGCCGGCCTTCCTCACGCACTTTCTGTCGAGCAACGTGCAGCTCGACCTCGCCGCCAAGCAGAAGCTGCTGGAGCTGGCCGACCCCGAAGCCCAGGCCCGGCAGCTGCTCGAAGCCCTGCTCAGCCAGGCCGAGTTGCTCGAAATCAAGCAGGACATTCGCTCCAAAACCCACACCGGCATCGATGCCCAGCAGCGCGAGTATTTCCTGCGCCAGCAGCTCAAAACCCTGCAGGACGAGCTGGGCCAGGACGGCCCCGACGAGGACGTGCACCGCCTGCGCGCCCGCGCCGAAACCAAGCAATGGCCCGAGTCGGTGGCGCTTCACTTCAAGAAGGAGATGGAGAAGCTGGCCCGCACCAACCCCATGGCCCCCGATTTTTCGGTGAGCCTGAACTACGTGGAGTTCCTGCTCGACCTGCCGTGGAATGAGTTCACGAAGGACAAGTTCAACCTCAAGCAGACCAAAAAAATCCTCGACGCCGACCATTTCGGCCTGGAGAAAGTAAAGGAGCGCATCCTCGAACACTTGGCCGTGCTCAAGCTGAAGCAGGATTTGAAAGCGCCGATTCTGTGCCTCTACGGCCCGCCCGGCGTGGGCAAAACCTCGCTGGGCCGCAGCATTGCGGCAGCCATGGGCCGCAAGTACATTCGCATGAGCCTGGGCGGCGTGCGCGACGAAGCCGAGATTCGCGGGCACCGCAAAACCTACGTGGGCGCCATGCCCGGCCGCATTATCTCGCAGATTAAGAAGGTGGGCGTATCGAACCCGGTCATCATCCTCGATGAGATTGACAAGGTGAGCAGCGACTTCCGCGGCGACCCCAGCTCGGCCCTGCTCGAAGTGCTCGACCCCGAGCAGAACGCCACCTTCACCGACAACTACCTGGAGGTGGAATACGACCTGAGCAAGGTCCTGTTCATTGCCACGGCCAACTCGCTCGATACCATTCAGCCCGCCCTGCGCGACCGGATGGAAATCATCGACCTCACCGGCTACACGCAGGAGGAGAAGGTACAGATTGCGCGCAAGCACCTCTGGCCCAAGCAGCTCAAAGAGCACGGCCTGGGCGAAACGGAAGTGAAAATCACCGATTTGGCGCTGAACCGCGTGGCCGACGACTACACCCGCGAGAGCGGCGTGCGCGGCCTGGAGCGCAAGCTGGCCGCCGTGACCCGCAACCTGGCCCGCCGCAAGGCCGGCAAGGAAGCCTTGCCGGCCGTGATGGAGCCGGCCGAAATCCGCAAAATTCTCGGCGCGCCCATTTTCGACCGCGACCAGTACCAGGACAACGACACCGCCGGCGTGGTGACGGGCCTGGCCTGGACCTCGGTGGGCGGCGACATTCTCTTCGTGGAAAGCCTGCTGAGCCGCGGGCGCGGCAAGCTCACGCTGAGCGGCCAGCTTGGCGATGTGATGAAGGAATCGGCCATCACGGCGCTGAGCTACCTGCGCTCGCGGGCCGATGAAATCGGCATCGACTACCGCCTGTTTGAGCAGTACGACCTGCACATTCACTTCCCCGAAGGCGCCGTGCCGAAGGACGGGCCCAGCGCGGGCATTGCCATTTTCACCAGCATGGCTTCGGCCTTCACGCAGCGGCGCATCCGGGCCAAGCTGGCCATGACCGGCGAAATCACCCTGCGCGGCAAGGTGCTGCCGGTGGGCGGCATCAAGGAGAAGCTGCTGGCGGCCCGCCGCGCCGGGATGAAGGACATTATTCTCTGCCCCAAAAACCGCAAGGACATCGAGGAAATCCCCGAAGATTACCTCAAGGGCCTCACCATTCACTACGCCGACCGCGTGGACGACGTGCTGCGCGTGGCCCTGCTCGACGAGCTGGTGCCGCACCCACAAAAGCTGCCCGTGCGCGACGAGCCCGTGCCCGCCGCCGGCCCCAGCGTGGAGGTGCAGTAAGGCCGAAAGCAGGAACGTCAGGCGTTGGCTCCGCTCAGCACGACGTTCCTGCTTCATAAAAAGCAGCCTGGAAGTAATTTCCGGCCTCAGCCCTGCGTTGTCGGCTGAAAGGGGGTTTTCTTCTGCCGTATCTTAGCTATATGAAGCATTTTTCCGCTGGCCGGGCTGCCGGTTTTGGCCTTTTGTTGGGAGTGATGGGGCTGCGGCCTGCCGCCGCGCAGCAGCTGGGGGGGCGCACCGTGTTTCCGTTCTTGGACCTGCCGCCGAGCGCCCACCTGGCGGCGCTGGGCGGCATGAACGTTTCGACCCGCACCGACGACCCCACCATGCTGTTCGGCAATCCGGCCCTGATAAATCCGGACATGGACGGCCGCCTGGCCCTCAGCTACGTGGCCTACGTGGCCGACATCAAGCAGAGCACCGCTGCTTACGTCTTCAATACGAAGAAGGCCGGGCGCTTCGGCATCGGCGTCACTTACCTTAATTACGGCGATTTCGAGAGCTACGACCCGGCCGGCAACAGCCTCGGCACCTTCGGCGTGAACGAGTACACCGTAGGCGCTTCCGATGCTTTCACGAAGGGCAAGTTCACCTTCGCGGCCACGGCCAAGCTGGCCGTGAGCAGCATTGCGGGCAGCCGCTCGCTGGCCGGCGTGGGCGATGCCGGCGTGGTCTACAAGCACCCTACGGCCGACTTTACGGCCGGTTTGGCGGTAAAAAACGCTGGCTACCAGTTCATCACCTACCCCGGCACCGACCGGGGCCCGCTGCCGCTCGATGTGCAAATCGGGGCCACCGTGAAGCCCGAGCACATGCCCATCCGCTTCTCGCTCACGGCCCACCACCTGCAGCAGTGGGACATTCAGTACCTCGACCCCAACGCCCGCGGCGTGCTCGATGCCAGCGGCAACGAGAAAAAAGCCACCAAGAGCTTCGGCGATAACCTGGCCCGGCACTTCACCGTGGGCGCGGCGCTGGTGCTGGGCAAAGGCCTGCAGCTGCGCGTGGGCTACAACCACCTGCAGCGCCGCGAGCTGCGCCTCGACAACACCAGCGGCAGCGCCGGCCTTAGCTTCGGGGCCATGCTCAAAATCAGCACTTTCCAGATTGACTATACCCACGCCACCTTGCAGGCGGCCGGTTCCAGCGAGTATTTCACCATCTCCCGCAATCTGAACTCGCTGTTTAAGAAGAAGGAATAGCCCTTTATTACCGCAACCAACGTCTGTCATCCTGAGCGGAGCGAAGGACCTCATCACGCCCGGGCAGTTACTTGTTCAGGCGTGATACGGTCCTTCGCTCCGCTCAGGATGACAGCTTTCATACCCCCTCTGTCCTGTCAAACGCCGTACATCCCCTATGCTCAACCAAGATTTCCTGACCCCGGCCCAAATCGTGGCCGAACTCGATAAGTACATCATCGGCCAGCACGAGGCCAAGCGCCACGTGGCCATTGCCCTGCGCAACCGCTGGCGCCGCCTGCACGCTCCGGCCGAGATGCAGGCCGAAATTGTGCCCAACAACATTCTTATGATTGGGGCCACCGGCGTGGGCAAAACCGAAATTGCCCGCCGCCTGGCCCACCTCGCCGATGCCCCGTTTGTGAAAGTCGAAGCCAGCAAGTTCACGGAAGTGGGCTACGTGGGCCGCGACGTGGAAAGCATGGTGCGCGACCTGGCCGAGCAAAGCGTGAACCGCGTGAAAGCCCGCCGCCAGGAAGCCGTGAAAGCCCAGGCCGCCGACGCCGTGGAAGAAATCATTCTGGATGCCCTCATCCCCGCCATCAGCAAGCCCGCCGGGACCAAAACCGGCCTCGGTTTCGGCAGTGGGGGAGGCGACGACCTGCCGCAGTCCGACGCCGAGTTGAACGAGCGCACCCGCGAGCGGTTCCGTCAGAAAATCAAAAACGGCGAGCTCGAAGACCGCAAAATTGAAATTCAGGTAGCGCAGGCCGGGCCAAGCATCGGCATCATGGGCACCCCGCCCGGCATGGACGAAGGGGCGCTTTCGGGCCTGCAGGACATGCTGGGCAACATGATGCCTAAGAAAACCCGCAAGCGCAAAGTGACCGTGGCCGAAGCCCGTAAGCTGTTGCTGGACGAAGAAGCCGCCAAGCTCATCGACATGGACGAAGTGAAGGACGAAGCCATTCGTCAGGCCGAAAACGCCGGCATCATCTTCATCGACGAGATTGACAAAGTGGCCAGCAGCGGCGGCAAAAGCGGCGGCGGTGGCCCCGACGTGAGCCGCCAGGGCGTGCAGCGCGACCTGCTGCCCATCGTGGAAGGCTCGGCCGTGAACACCAAGTACGGCATCGTCAACACTGACCACATCCTGTTCATTGCCGCCGGCGCTTTCCACGTTTCCAAGCCTTCCGACCTCATTCCCGAGCTGCAGGGCCGCTTCCCCATCCGCGTCGAGCTGCAAAGCCTCAGCAAGGCTGATTTCTTCCGCATCCTCAAAGACCCCAAAAACGCCCTCACCAAGCAATACGAGGCCCTGCTCAAAGCCGAAGAAGTGGAGCTAACCTTCGATGACGCCGCGCTGGAGCGCGTGGCCGAAATTGCTTCTGAAGTCAATGCCGAAGTCGAAAACATCGGCGCCCGCCGCCTGCACACCGTTATGAGCCGCCTGCTCAACGACATCCTCTACGACGTGCCCGACAAGATTGGCGCCCACGCCCGCATCCTCATCACCGCCGAGCTGGTGAACGAGCGCCTCAGCGACATGGTGAAAAACCGGGACCTGAGCCAGTACATTCTCTGAGGCAGTTTCAGCCCGCACAAAAAAAGCCCCGGCCAGTCTGGTCGGGGCTTTTTTTATGCGGGCTGAAACTGCTTTAGTAGCCAGGGTTCTGCTGAGCAGCCAGCGTTGGGTTGACCTGGGTTTCCGTATTGGGAATGGGCCACAGGAACAGCGGATTGCTGTATGGAACTGCCGTAACCGAAAGTGTGGGGAAGCCCGTGGTGCTGCCGCAGGTGTAGCGAGCCAGTGTTACCTGCGTGCTCAAGAACTTGGCCGGAATGCCACCACCAGCAAGGGGGGAGTAGGTTGCCTCCGGCGAGAGGCGTGCAATGTCGCCCCACCGCAGGCCTTCGCCCACAAACTCGATGCGGCGCTCGTTCAGGATGGCTTGCACCAAGGCCGTGCCGGTAAGTGCGCCGGCTGCATACTGGTCGGCAGCTGCCACCGAGCGGTTACGCACGGCATTGAGCAGGGCCAGTGCCGGTGCGCTGCTGCCGGTGCGGGCAAGCGCTTCGGCCTGATTGAGCAATACTTCGGCGTAGCGCAGAATGGGGTTGTAGTCGGTGGAAGTGGCGGCATCCAGGTACTTTTTGAGCACATACGCCGTGCGGCCACCGGGACCATCCTGCTGCATCATCACCGTGCGGCGGGCATCGTTGCAAGTAAAGAATGGGGCGTTGTAAAGAATTGGGCTCACCGCCAGCAGGGCGCGGCCGCCGATACCACCGCTAGCCACCGAAACCGACGAACCAAAGACGTTGGCAATGGCACCATTTACGCCGGGGTTGTCGGTATTGCTGTTCTCAACCGAGAAAATGCTTTCCCCGGTCGTATTGGCGCCTACAAAAGCCGCGCGTTGCGTCGCCGTCAACGCATACCCGCCAATGGGGCTGGTGAAGGTAGTGGTGCCGCTTATCAGCTTGTTGCCCTCGGCAATGGCTGCTGCCCAGTTGCCCTGGTACAGGCGCAGGCGCTGCTTGAGGGCAATGGCAGCTCCTTTGGTGGCTCGGGTTTTGAGCGTATTGGTGGCCGCAATGTTGGCTTCAGCAAAATCCAGGTCCTCCAGCATCTTGGTGTAGTCGTCTGCTACGGTGCCCCGGCCCTGCGTATTGCCCTGCGCAATCGTTGTCGTCGAGTTGATTGCAAAGTTGCGGTAGGGTACCCCCAAGCTGCTGCCGTTGCCATCGGTGTAAGGCTTCGAGAAGTTTACCACCAGCTCCATGTGGGCAAGTGCCCGTAGGAAACGCAGCTCGCCCTCGTATGAGGCGGCCGTAGCTGCACTGATTACCCCCGCGGCGGCAGCTTGCTGCACCCCGGCAATGGTGATGTTGGCTTTATTGATAACGGAATAGCAGTTGGCCCACATATACACCACGTTGGGGCTGGCAGCCGTAAGCGCGTTGGTGTATACAATGCCAAAAAAACCCGCCATATCAACCACGTCTTCGCCGCGGGCATCGCCCAAATCGGAAGAAGCCGCCCCGAATGGATAGCCCCGCACCCCGGAAGCCGGCGTATTGCCGTTGTAGAAGCCCGATTGGGCGGCGTCGTACACCCCAGTCACGGCCAGGCCTATGCGTACAGCATCGCCGTATACCGCCGTATCAGAAATAGCATTCTGTGGTGTCACATCCGTGACGTTGCAGGCACCCAGCACCAGGCCCAGGCCAAGCATCGCTGTGAAAGCGCGCTGGCGGGCAGTGTTCAAAACGAATGAATTTTTCATATAGAGAAAAGTCAGAATCTGGAATTAGAAAGCAACGTTCAAACCGCCCGTGAACACCCGTTGCTGTGGGTTGCTGTTGTAGTCGAGGCCCGTTACCGTGTTGGAGGTGTAGGTCGTATTGACTTCGGGGTCAACGCCTTTGTATTTGGTGAACGTGTACAGGTTCTGCACCTGGCCATAAATCCGAATCCGGCTCAGGTTGAGCGGGCCGATGTAGCGAGTCGGCAGGGTATAACCCAGCGTAATGTTCTGCACCCGCACAAAGCTGCCACTCTCCACAAAGCGCGACGACGAGTTGCTGGTCGTGTTGATGAAGTCCGACTTGCTCAGCCACACCTTGGGCGTGTTGGTGTTGGTGTTGGTGGGCGTCCAGCGGTCCAGAATTTCTGCGCCGTTATTTACAAAATCCATGCGCAGCAACTGCTGGCGGGTGATGTTCATAACGGAGTTGCCGAAGTTGTAGCGCAGGAAAATGTCCAGGTCGAACCCCTTAAACGTAAAGGCGTTGTCGAAACCGCCAAATATTTTGGGGTTCGGCTGACCCAGAATAATTTTGTCGTTCGTGCTCAACGACGATACTGCGCCCAGTGTGCCGGGATTGTTCGAGTCGTAGGCGTAGTATGTGCTGTTCGTAATGTTGCCTTGCACCAGCGAGCCATCGGCCTTCTTATAGAGCGGGTTACCATTGGCCGGGTTCACGCCCTGGTAGTCGTAGCCCCACAGCGAGCCGATGGGCGAGCCCACCTGCGTGAGGCTGTAGGTACCACCCTGGTAAACACCGGGAATTGGTGCGCCGTTCTCACCCAAAGAGGTGACCATGTTGGCGTTGGTAGAGAAATTCAGGTTAGTCGTCCAGGTAAAATTCTCATTGCGCACGTTTTGCGTGGTGATGGACGCTTCAAAGCCTTTGTTATACATCCCGCCCACGTTGGCATTGTACGAGTTGTTGGGTACACCCAGCGAAGGCGGGGTGGGTACGGCCAGAATGAGGCCGTCGATGATGTTGCGGTAGTAATCGGCCGATACCACAATGCGGCCGCTTAGGAAACCGAGGTCAATGCCGTAATCCTCCTTCTTGGAAGTTTCCCACCGAAGGTCACCGTTGCCAAACTGGCTGTAGCTGATGCCGGATTGCGAGGCATACTGCGCCGGGCTGTAGATGCCGGCATAGGGGAAATAGCCAATGTTGGAGTTGCCCACCCGGGCATACGAAGCCCGCAGCTTGAAGTCGCTCCAGAAATTGGTGAGCGGAGAATTCTTAAAAAACTCTTCCTGCGATACCCGCCAGCCGATGGAGCCGCCCGGGAACCAGCCTTGCTGCTTGCCCGGCGCCAGCGCCGACAGCTTGTCCGAGCGCAGGGTGGCGCTGAGCAGGTACCGGTCTTTGAACGAATAGTTCAAGCGGCCGAAGTAAGACTGCAGACCGTTTTCCAGGAAATCGCCGCCAATGGTTTGCGAACCCAGCGTACCGCTCACAATGGCGTTTTGCCCCAACAAGCGGTCCGAAATGCCAGTGCCTTGTGCCGAGTAGTAGCTAACGGTCGTCTTCTGATATTCAACCCCTACCACCGCGTTGATTTTGTGGCTCTCACCAATGGTGCTGTTGTAAGTTGCGGTATTGGTGAAGTTCCAGCGGATGTTGGGGCTGAACGTTTGTAGCACCAGCCCGTTTACGCCGCGGCCGTCGCCTTGCCGTGGGTCGTAGTACAGGAAGTCGTCTTCCAGTTGGGTGTCGGTGCTGAGCTGCGTGCGCAGGCGCAGGTTTTTCACGGGCTCTACCTCCAGGTAACCGTTGCCCAGAATGCGGTAGCTAAGCGAGCGGTAAACGTTGTTGTCGAGCGCAAAAATGATGTTAGGATAAGAGAAGTCAATTGCCTTGGCATTGTTGCCCTGGCCTACCAGGCCAGTCGTGCCCACATACGGCGTACCATCGGGATTGCGGGCCGGCACGTTCGGGAAAAGCGAAAGCGCCGAAGCCACGTTGCCCGACAGGCCGTTGGTGCTGCTGTTGAGGCCAAGGGTTTGGGTGCGGCTCAGGCCCAGGTTCATGCCCACGCGCAGCCAGGGTTTCACTTCCGTATCCACGTTGGCCCGGAACGTGAAGCGCTGCAGCGAATTGCTCCGGATAACCCCTCTCTGGTCGGTGTAGCCGCCTGAGAAGAAATAGCTTGATTTATCGGTAGCGCCCGAAACCGTCAGCGCGTGGTTTTGCTGGAAGCCCGTGCGGAAAATCTCGTTCTGCCAGTCGGTGCTCACGGGGTTGCCGTTCACATCATTGTAAGCAGCGGCCAGGGGCGTCGTAACGCCGGCGTTGCTGTTTTTCTCGTTGCTGATGGTGATGAAATCAGCGGCATTCAACACATCATATCGCTTGAGCGTCTTCGCTACACCAAGGTACGTATCATACGTAACGTTCGCCTTGCCTTTACGACCGTGCTTGGTTGTGATAAGAATCACACCGTTAGCAGCCCGCGAGCCGTAGATGGCCGTTGCGGAGCCATCTTTCAGCACTTCGTAAGACTCGATATCGTTCGGGTTAATGTCCGCCAGACCGCTCGAAGCGTTGGCGTCAACGCCGCTGAGCTGCCCCGTAAAAATCGGCTGGCCATCTACCACCACCAGCGGATAGGAACCCGAGGAGATGGAGTTGGTGCCCCGAATCTGAATACGAGGTTGCTGGCCGAGCAAGCCCGTCGGCGTTTGTACGCTCACACCCGCTGCCCGGCCACCCAACTGCTGTGCAAAGCTCGGTGTGGCCAGATTGGCTACTGCTTCGCCCTGCACCGTGGCAATAGAGCCGGTCAGGTCGCGTCGCTCCTGCGTACCGTAGCCCGTCACAACCACTTCGCTGAGTTGCTTCACGTCGGCTACCAGCGCTACAGCGAAGGTGCTTTCGCTGCCGATAACGCGTTCCTGGCTGGCATACCCTACTGAGCTGAATACCAGTGTGCTACCTGAAGTCGGCACACTCAGTGAAAAAGCACCATCGGCATTGGTAGAGGCTCCGTTGGTGGTGCCTTTCACCAGTACCGTCACGCCAGGCAGTCCCTCGTTGGTCTTTTGGTCCGTCACCCGTCCCGAAACGGTGCGCGTTTGCGCCAGCGCTCCATGCAGGAAACTAAAGATGAGTACAATACTCATGAGTAAGGTTTTTTTCATGAAATGTGAGTTTGTGAGTAATGAGTAAAACGTAATCATATAAAGGTAACATTGGTAATAATAGAGTCAAAATTTGAATACAGTCAAATGATGTCAATTATTGCTGGAAAGGATTAAAAATTAATTAAAATACTCGTTGCTTAGGTGCCGAGATATAAGTCCGTTTTTTGATGTTATAATGATACTGACGGCAATAAGCCAAAAAAGCCCGCCCCTCTCGCCTTCATATGAAGACTGGAGGAGCGGGCTGGAACAGGCCGGACGATTCAACAATCGCCGGTAGATTACCGAAAACCTGTTTTCTTATTTGAAAACAGCAATTGCGGCCAGAGGGGCGTTAATCAGCGAGCTAGCAAGCAGCACGTTGTCAGATGAGACAGGGGTAAGTACAATACGACGACCATCTTTCATGATGTACTCGAAGGTAAATACAACTGCATCATTGCGAACAATGCGGTTAATGGCGTTAGCTGTACTGCCCAGCACGGCTACTGCGCCTGGGGCAGGAAGCAAATTTTCAAGCGCCTTTTGGCTATCGAGCGTGATAGTAGCCGGGAAACTGGTCAAATCTGCGTATTTCACCCGAGGACCGAACGTTGTTCCCCGGCGAAAGCTCTTGTACACCTCTACGGTTTGTAGCTCGCTGTAGCCTTGCGAGGGATTTACTACGAACTCAAACTGTGGTCGGGTAATGTTGTTGGCCGTGGCGTTGTTCACTGATACACTGCTCCGGGAGAAATCGAAATACGATTTGTCGGGATTTATCTCTGGGATAATCAGCGGAACGCTTTCGTTTTTGGGTTCAGGAAGCTTGCTGCTCTCGCGGCAGGATGACAAACTGACGGCTGCCGAAAGCAACATCAGAAAGCTGGCAACATATTTTTTCATGAATCTGTGAGAATAATGTCAGACGTTGAAGGAGAACACACTAGCCTACCGGTCCCAGAAAATGGGCGCGGTAACGTCGCGCTGCGAGCGCGGCGAATTGGGGTTCAGGGTCAGGTCGTTGGTGGGGTAGTAAAAGCGTAGCGGGAACGGGCCGTTAGCACGGGTTGAGCCATCGTCTACCAGCAGGCCGCTGTTGGGCGCGCTCAGATTTACTGCTTCCTGCGATACCCGGATTTTGGGATGTGCCGTACGACGGAAGTCGGTGTACACGTCTACCCCGTAGCCAAAGCTTGCTACATACTTCTCGTACATCACCACTTCCATTTTGTCTTCAATGGAGGCTGCGTTGTCAAACCGAGTAAGGGCCGCGTTTACGTAGGTTGCGATGCGAGCAGCCGAAATAAGGGGGCTGCCATCGGTGGCGGCAATATCGTTTACCTTATTGAACGACGCTTGCAAAGCATCGCTGAATGCGGTGCGGGCAGCGGGGATGTCGTTGTATACGGTGAGGCGCAGTTCGGCCTCGATGTACTTGCGGGCATAATAGGTAAGCAGCCGTTGTGGGGCTTCGGCTTTACCCGAAGTAGGACTGGTTTTGCCACCCAAGCCGTCATCGAATCGTCCACCTACCGGGTATAGACCTTGAACCGTCTGTACGCTCGCTGTCGTAGCAACGCTGGCATACTGGCTCGAGGAACCAGGGCGAACCGTCACGAATACAGAGTCTAACGGACTCACATAATCCTGCATGGTAAGCAGGGTAGTGGGGTGCTTAGGTATTTGATTAAAGAAGTAGTAGGGCTTACGAGGGTCATTTAAAGTAAGCATGCCCTCGTAGAAATAGCGCCCAATGCGGTTTTCCGGGTTGGCATTGTAGTCAGTAACGTAGCCAGGGTTACGGTTGTCTGGGTTGACTACATTGGCGTATTTAAGCTGGAAATCACAGTCGGTACATTCTTGGATTAATGGACCGGCGCTGCCATTTAGCAAAGGCTCCACCTGGCTGCGAACCGTGGCAGTCGTAGTCGTCTTCCGCAACTGATTGTAGAGCTTCAGCTTGAGTGTGCGACCGAAACGAGCCCACTTATCCAGGTCGCCTCCGTAAATAAGGTCAACCGAATTCAACGTAGGTTTAGTCGGAACCACGCCTGTTTTGGCTAGGTTGGCCAGTCCTTCGTCAATCAGCGAAAACAGCCCTTGAATACTGCCGTTGCCATTGTAGATGTCTTCATCCTTGTCAAAGCGCGGAGCCGAATTGACTTCACCCTTCAGCGCTTCGGAATAAGGAATGTCCCCCCATACATCAACCATCTGGCTATATACATAGGCTTTCTGCAATTGTGCGATGCCTACGTAATTCCAGCGCTGCTCAGCGGTGCCTTGCGTGATGATGCGTTCATTGTTGATGAGCATTCCGCGGTAGAGCGTCGCCCACTCTCCTGCGAATGAGTCGCCAGTTTGCTGGAAGTTGCCGATGCTACGCGTATTGTAAAGCTGTTGCATCAAAGCCATCGTGTACTGGCTCAAGCCGCCAATGTTATCGCCCAATGCTTCTGCCATGTTCACCTGGGTTACGGGCAGCAGCGAGTATAAGCCTACAGCAGTTGGCGTAAGCGGGTTGACGTTGACGTCGTAAAAGTCTTTGCAGCCAGGAGCTACTGCCAAGGCGCTGGCCGAAGCCAGTACCAGACAAATTTTAGAAATTTTCATGGATTGAAAAGCCGAAGTCAATGATTAAAAGTTCACCCGCAGGTTCACGCCGTAACGCTTGGTAGTTGGTGCGTTGGTGAATTCGTAGCCCTGCTGATTGCTGGCTCCATAGGTGCTGCTTTCAGGGTCGAAATTGCTGTGCTTGGGCAGATTGGGTGAATACCACCAAAGGTTGCGAGCCGATACCGAAATATTAATGAGGCTGAACGGCGTCTTGCCCAGCAGCCCTTTGGGCAGGTCATAGCCCAACGATACCTCACGCAAGCGCACAGTGGTGGCATCGTAGATGGACTGCTCGTCGTAACCGTTAGAGGCTGCCCCGCCGCCAATGCCGGCAGCGGAGAAATACAGGTCGTTGACGGTGATGGCGGTAGTGTTGCGCATCACGTTACCGTTTGCGTCAAGCTGAGCGCTACGGGTTGTCGGATTCCACCGTACTCCGTCAATTACGACCAAGCGGTTGCGGTCCTCAGTATCCTTGGTCACACCGCGGCCTAGCTCTTCTTGCAACGTAGTTGAGTACAGCGACCCCCCCTTACGGTAATCAACCAGTATGTTCATGGTGAGCCCTTTGTAGGTGAACTGGTTGATAAAGCCCATAATGAAGTCGGGGTTGGGGTTACCGATAACCTTAAGCTTAGGCGACGGAATCAGGCGGCCGTCCAATGGGTTAACATACAATTCACCATTGGCATCACGTAGAGCAGAGGTACCATAGAGCACGCCATAAGGCTGGCCGGGAATATGTACCGAACGGATACGGCCTACAAACGTGCTGCCCAACAGCAGGGTATCGCCGTTATCCGTAGTGCGGGCGATGATGTTGCGGTTGCGAGTGAAGTTGAATGTGCTGCTCCAACGGAAGCCAGCCGTTTCGACGGGCACAGCCGTGAAAGCAACTTCAAATCCTTTGTTAGTGATTTCTCCGAAGTTGGTTTGAGCCGCTCCATAGCCCGTGGCCGAAGGGTACGTTATTACCCCAATCTGATTGGTCGAACGCTTATCGTAGTACGTACCATTGAAAGAGATACGATTGCGGAAAAAGGTCAGTTCGGTGCCGACTTCAAGTTCATTAGTAAACTCCGGGGTGAGCCGGGCGTTGTTTACCACACCACTGATGCCAATGCCAGCTACGCCCCGGAAAGGCAGCGAGCCGCTGGGGTTGGTAACATAGCCCGTGGGACCGGAAGCATAAGGGTCAGCATCGCGGCCTACCCGGCCATAGGCAATGCGCACCTTCGCCAGGTCCAGCCAGCGGTAGTCCAGTTTGAAAGCCTCATTCAACACCAACGAAGCCGCCGCGCTTGAATAAAAGAACGAGCGGCCCGTGTTGCCAATGATGCCGTCCTTATTCAAGGTAGAGGAGAAGTCATTGCGTCCGGTTACCGTCAGGAAGGCGTAGTTTTTGTATCCTACGGTAGCGTTGCCGAGCAAGCCCATGAGATGCCGGTTCGAATAGGCATAGCCGTAGGTACTTTTTTCGGTGGTGTTCTCGATGTTATCGATGCCGAACGTGATGATGTTGGTGCCGAGGTACGACTTGCCTTCGAACTTGCGGGCGTTGATGTTTTGACCCACACTAGCCGTCAGGCTAATGTCTTCGGTCAGGTTCTTGTTGAAGTTCAGCAGAGCGGTTTGCTCGAATTCGGTGTTCTGAATGTTGTCCTCAATCACTTGGCTGATGCCGCGATTTGCCAGCGAGCCCGGGCGGATGGTGCTGGAACGAATATCGGTATAAGTATTGACCCCGCCGGTGTAGGTAAGGGTCAGCCAGTCTTTTATAGCATAGGAAAGGCCAACGCTGCCTACGACGCGGTCAACCCGCGACCGGTAGATAGCATTCTCTACCGACCACAGCGGGTTATCCGCTTGCGTAGTCAGCCAGGCAAACACAGGGCCTTTCGTTACCGGGTCTTGGTAGGGCAGGCCTTGAAGGTCGAGACTGCGGGTCAGGAACAGAGTACGGGCGAAAGCTGATGCACTTCCTGAGGCCGAGTTGTTAGAGCCCACAATAGGGCCCACTTGAGCAGTGTTGGTATAAGCAACGTTGCCACTTACTGTTAGCTTATTGAACCGACCTGAGCCGCCCGCACTAACGTTGGTACGCACGAAAGAGGAGTTCGGAATGGTCCCTTGCTGGTCAGCTCGCGACACGATGGTCGAGAAGGTTGAATTGTCCGAAGTTGAACTAAGCGATACCGAGTTTTCGTACAGATGCCCCGTGTTGAAGAAGTCCTTCACGTTATTGGGGTAAGCCTGATACGGAATGCGCGTGCCGGCCGGAATATTCGGGAAATCCGGGTTGCCAGCTTGTGGGTGCTCGATGGTAGTAGGCGCTCCTTGAATGGTATTGCCAAACTCGGGGCCCCACGAACCGTTAGCCGATGAGTTTACGAAGTTGGCACCTGCACCATACTTGTTCTGATAATCTGGCAGAGCGGCTACTTTCTCAATGGCATAGCCGGTTACGTATCCCACCTGAATGCCTTTGGCACCACGGCCGCCGCCGCCGGTTTTGGTCGTAATCACGATTACGCCCCCGGCAGCACGCGAGCCATAGAGTGCCGCTGCTGCTGCACCTTTCAGCACGTTGATAGAAGCGATGTTATTGGGGTCTACGTCAGAAGTCCGGCTGGAATAGGACGCCCCATTCACTAGCGGACTGTCTGATTCTGTTTGGGAGTTGTCGTAGGGAACGCCATCTACTACAAACAGCGGCTGGTTGTTACCGAAGAACGAAGTGTTTCCGCGAATGGTAATGCGCGAAGATGCACCAGGAACACCGCTTGAACTGAGAATATTCACCCCCGGAATCTTACCAGTGAGCGTGCGCAACAGGTCGGGCTCTGACTTCTGCACAATCTGTTCAGCTTTTACTTCCGAAACGGCAAAGCCCAGTGCCCGCTTCTCACGCGAGATGCCCAGCGCCGTCACCGTTACCTCGTCCAGCTGCTTACTGTCAAGAGCCAGCGAAATATTCACCACCTCGGTGGTGCCCACGGCCTGCTCTGCCGTCAGATAGCCCAGAAACTTGAATTGGAGTGTGGCATTGTTGCCCGATACGTTCAGAGCGTAGCGGCCGTCGGCATCGGTGGCAGTACCGGTGGTGGTGCCTTTCACGATAACGCTCACCCCAGGCAAGCCCTCATTCGTGCTCTTGTCAATCACGCGTCCCGAAACCGGATGGCTTTGGGCCCAGCTCTGCCCCACTAGTGTTAGTAGCAGAAGCAGGCTTAGTAGTAAGGTTCTCTTCATTGAGTTAAAAAAAGTGTTAGGTGTAAGAAAAGGGGGTAACTAAACAGGGGGGTGGTATTTTAAAAGGTGAAAGTACAGCATTTACCCAAAATTTCCGATTCTAAAGGCTGATTTTGATTAATTTTTATATCTATATGTACAATAGTTCAACCTCAATCTGCATAGTCAGCCAGCGCATCCCCATTGCATGATGCGTAATGGTAGCAGATTGCACATGCTGTCTGGAAACCAAAATGCCAGCAGAGTCATAACCGCCTCTCACGAGTGCCTGAGGGCATGTTCTGATGCGCTTACTGTCATGCTCACACTGGGGTGGCAAACTGGCAGAGCGGTAGCGAGCCCATTATATGATAGTCAGCAATGGGAGAGATTGGCAGGGTAGTAGACTGGCCTGCTGTGATGCAGGGCAGAGGCCGGATACCTCACCAAATGCCATTGCCGACGAATTCACAAGTCGGAAATCAGTAGCTGCAGCCAAGTAAATTATAGCCCCGATGCCCCTTAAAACGGCGTGTGTAAGCCTCAAGAGCCTGTTTTTGCCGTAGGTTATAACTTGAAGTACATCAAAAAATCATCCTGATAACTATTCCGTAACAAAAACTTGTAATACCTTGCCAAAGAATTAGGCCGGGCAAGCGATGCTTTTACCCGAATGTTTTGTAATAATTCCTGCGTTTTTGTATATTTATTTACTTGCGTATCCCTGTTTTCTTGCAATCATCATAAAGGGCCAGTCTATTGATAGTAGTATCTTACTATAAGCAGTAGATTGGGGATAGAAAGGGCGGTGATGTTTAAAACAGGCAGTAGAAACACCACAGTGTAGTGAGTCATCGCCATCAGCGTGCTGATTATTAGGTCTTCAGTGATAAGGATAATTACTGTTTCAACCTTTTCCTCACCAATATGACGGCGCAAAGTGGGAGGTATTAATTCTGCCTTGCTTAGAATTGCACTTTCGTTTATGATTTTTCTTTGAACCCACCTTTCGTTTTTTTTCCATTTTCACTCACCAACAACCAAGTCAAATGAAAAAACTCTTATGTATGGTCATGCTTCTAATGACCGGCCTGTTGCAGCAGGTCTATGCTCAAGACCGTTCCCTGTCTGGGCGGGTAACTGACCGGGCCACCGGCCAGGGCCTACCGGGCGCAACCGTTCTGGTGAAGGGCACTACCGTAGGTGCCTCTACGAATGCCGACGGTGGTTTCTCGCTCAGCGTACCGGCTACGGCTACTGCGCTGACCATTAGCTCGATTGGCTATGCTTCGGTGGAGCAGCCGATTGGCAATAACACTACCTTCAACGTGGCGCTCGCTTCGGATGTAAAGCAGTTGGGCGAAGTAGTGGTAACAGGTGCACTGGGTATCCAGCGTCAGCAGCAGCAGATTGGCTATGCCACTGCTACGCTCGACAGCAAGGAACTGACTCAGGCTCGCGTAACCAACGTAGCTAACGGTTTGGCTGGTAAAGTATCGGGCCTGCAGATTCAGACCCTGAACAACGGGGTTAACCCCAGCCCCCGTGTAACGCTGCGCGGCAGCCGCTCGCTGACTGGTAACAACGAAGCGCTTATCGTAATTGACGGTGTCATCTCGACGAACGATGTGCTGGGTGCTCTCAACCCCGACGACGTTGCTAGCGTTGACGTGTTGAAAGGTGCTAACGCTGCAGCGCTCTACGGCTCGCAGGCTTCGAACGGGGCTTTGATTATCACGACCAAAAAGGGCAGCAACAACAGCTCGCAGGTTACCTTCTCGCACACTTCGCAGTTCGAGTCGATTTCGTTTCTGCCCAAATTCCAGACGGAATTCGGTCCTGGCTCGCCCGACTGGTTCAACAACTCGGGTGCAACTCCTTTTACCCCGGACAACAGCATCGACGACTACTCGCACCAGTACCAGGGTTACGAAAACCAGCAGTATGGCCCGCGTTTCGACGGTTCTATCCGTCCTTTCGGCCAAGCCCTGGCCGATGGCTCTATCCAGTACCTGACTTACGAAGCCCGTCCCAACGAAAAGCGCAAGTTCTTCAACACGGGTTACCAGATGCAGAACGGCGTTACGTTCTCCGGCGGCAACGAAAAGACGAAATTCTTTACGTCTTACCAGAACCTGCATAACAATGGCATCGTTCCGAAAGACGTGTTTGACCGTAACAGCTTCCGTTTCAATGCCTCGCACGAAATCGGCCGTTTGACCGTCGGCTTCAACTTGGCTTATTCGCAGCAGAAAGCCAACGTTACCTCGAACCTAGACCGCAACACTTCGGTGTACTGGAACGTGTTCAACACCACGGTGATGGCTCCGCTGACTTCTTACAGCGACTACATCAACAACCCGTTTGCCGAGCAGAACTACGGCTACTACAACGCTTATTACTACAACCCCTACTTCATCCTCGACGCCAACCGTACCACGGACCGTCGCAACACCATCCAAGGCAACGTTGACCTGTCGTACAAAGTATTCGACTGGCTGAAAGTGCAGTACCGTCTGGGTACCACCAGCACCAACCAAGCTAACCTGACCACGCAGAATAAGTTCTCGCTGGCCCCCGGCTCGCCAAAGCAGATTGCCAGCTACCCCGGCTTCGTACAGGACCTGAGCAGCAACCTGACTCGTATCAACTCGGACCTGTTTGTGAGCATGGATAAGACGTTTGGTGATTTCAGCGTGCAAGCCATTCTGGGTAACAACGTGCAACAGCTGGACAGCCGCTATAACTTCGTTGCTTCGACTGCACTGGCTGTGCCGGTTGTGGGCGACAACTATAACCTGTCGAACCGCATTGGTAACCTCAACGGTGCTGATGCCCGTGCTCAGACCCGTCTGTATGCTTTCTATGCTGACGTGACCTTGGGCTACAAAGACTTCCTGTACGTACACGGCTCGGGCCGTAACGACAACATCTCCATCCTGGAGCCCGGCAACCGCAGCTTCTTCTACCCCGCAGTTGACGCATCGTTGGTGTTCACCAACGCCATTCCGGCATTGAAAGACCTGTCTTTCCTTGACTACGGTAAGATTCGCGGAGGTGTCTCGAAAGTGAGCCAAGTAAACCTGCCCAGCCTGACGGCTAACGGCGTGTATCAGACTGGCGGCGCTTACGCACTGGCTTCGACGTACTCGCTGGGTGCAGGCTTCCCCTTCGGCAACCTGGCTTCGTTCACCGCCAATGGCGGCGTTGTGCAGAAAGGCCTCAAGCCTGAAGACACCCGCTCGATTGAAACCGGTATCGAACTCAGCTTCCTGAAGCGCCGCGTATCGGCTGCTGCTACTTACTACAACCAGCGCAGCACCAACCAAACGGTTAGCACCAGCATCTCCGGTTCTACGGGTTACCAGACTTACCTGCTCAACGCCGGTGAAGTGGCCAACCGTGGTGTTGAACTGGACCTGAACATCACCCCCGTACGTTCGGCCACTGGCCTGACTTGGACTGTAGGTGGCAACTTCAACTACAACAACAACGAAGTAATTTCCCTGCCCAACGGCTTGCCGCAACTGGTGCTGACCGGCAGCGGTGTTTCGGGCCAGACCAGCAACGCAGACCTGTATGCTATTCCCGGCCAGCCTTTCCCTGTGCTGCAGGGTTCTTACTACGAGCGCACCGACGATGGCCGCGTGAAAATGATGCGCGTGAGCGACCCGAACGATGCCACCCTGGTACGTTACGCTCCCGTGAAAGCAACCGGTACCAAAATCTTCGGCAATACGCAGCCTAAATACAAATACGGCTTCAACACCAGCTTCACCTATAAAGGCATCACGCTGGCAGGCCAGGGTGAACTCCGCACCGGCTATGTGGTGTACAACACCATTGGTGAGAACCTCGACTTTACCGGCTCGGGCGAGCGTAGCGTACAATTTGGCCGTCAGGACTTCGTGTACCCGAACTCGTCTATTCCGCAAACTGACCCCACGACTGGTGCCATCACTTATGTGCCTAACACGGGCGGCCTGACCCCCGGTGGCTCGGAGTTCTGGGCTAACACTGCCAACTGGAACACTGGTGTAGCCGAGAACTATGTCACCTCGGGTAAATTCTTCAAGATTCGGGAAGTATCGTTGAGCTATGCTCTGCCGACGGCAATTGTTTCGAAACTAGGTCTGGTAAAAGGCGCTTCATTGAATCTTTTTGGTCGGAATATCTTTACGTGGGTACCGAAAGAAAATATCTACACCGACCCTGAGTTCAGCGGCACTTCCGTTGGCAGCAACGCTGTTGGTATCAACACGGTATTGCAAACCCCTCCTACCAAATTCTACGGGGCTACCCTCAACGTAACCCTCTAATCAGAACCACCCATGAAAGCACTTGTAAGAGTACTGCTTGCTGCAACGCTGACTACTGCAGCGACTGGTTGCGAGAAATTTCTCGATATTAATGAAAACCCCAACCAGCCTACTTCGGTAAACCCGGACGCACAGCTGGCTAACGCCCTGACGGTTACTGCCCAGAACTATTCGGCCGGTGTACAAAACGGTACGAGCTACAACACATATTCCAGCCTTGCCACGGGGTTCTGGACCAAATCGGGGGTGGTGAGCGGTTTTCCGGAAGAGCGTACGTACAATTATTCCAATGCTTATTACCAAGCACTGTGGAATAATACCTACGACAACCTGAATGATTATAACCTCATTCAGCAGAATGGTACCGCAAACGGTTATCCTTACCATGCTGCCATTGCTCGCATCATGAAGGCTTATAACTTCCTGTTGCTGGTAGATGAATACGGGGATATTCCTTACACGAATGCCCTGAAAGGTGCCGCTAACACGGCTCCTTCCTACGACAAAGCTGCCGACATCTACAAAGACTTGGTGGTTCAGTTGAAAGGTGCTGTTGCTGATATCAATGCCGCTGCTGCCATTCCCGGCGTGCGTGCAGTGACTACCGAAGACGTTGTGTTCAGCGGTAACATGACCAACTGGAAGCGTTTTGCCAACAGCCTGCGTCTGCGTATCCTGTTGCGCGAATCGTCGACCAATGACGGTGCTTTGAATTCCTATGTAGCAACGGAGATGACGGCTCTTCAAACGGAAGCCGCTACTACTGCCGGTGGTGGTTTCATCACGGCCGACGTTACGGTTAAGCCTGGTTACGCTTCGAACTCCAACCAGCAGAACCCCTTTTATAACCGTTACGGCTACTCGGTTGGTTTGGCTGCTACCACGGCTGAGTACAGCTACATCATGCCAACCAACTACATCATTAACCAGTATCAGCTGAACAGTGACCCGCGCATTGGGGAACTTTACACGTATGGTAAGCGGACGGTGAATGGTGCTCCGGTAACTAACATTTACGTTGGTTCTGATTTGGGCGATACTAGCCCTCCTCGTTTTGTTGCTACCGATGCCACGGTGGGTTCGCGTCTGAAATTGCCGACGACTGCTGCCGCTACTTACACCTATACACCCACTGGCTCGACAACGCCTGTAACCGTCGTTATCAACCCGGCTTATCCAAGCGGTGGTACGTTCCTGCGCAGCGCCAGCCAGCCCACGGTGTTGATGCTGCTTTCGGAGCACCTCTTCTCCAAATCGGAAGCTGAAGTTCGTGGCCTGTTCACCGGTGGTGATGCTGCTGCTAAAACGGACTTCCTGGCTGGTATCCGTGCTTCCTTCAACTACACGTTCAACAGCACTGCTGCTGGTCAGGCTCCTTACGATGCCTACATTGCGGCCAACGCTGCTAATGGTCTGGTAACCTGGGAAGTGGGCACGACGACCGTACGTGAAGGAACCGATTTGACGGCTCCTGCTACTACGCCGCTCACTACGCCCCGTACGGTAAGCAAGACCGACAAAATTCTCTACCAGAAGTATCTGGCTGAGAACACCGTGGCCAGCACCGAGGCTTGGGCTGATTACCGCCGTACGGCACAGCCAAAGTTCAAGCTTTCGCTGGAGCGTGGCTCCAACCCGCTGCCTTCGCGCCTGATTTATCCGCAGACGGAGGTTAGCACCAACCAGGCTAACATCCCTGGTGGCACAAACCAGTTCTCGAAACTGTTCTGGGATGTGATTGACTAGCCGCTAGTCAAACGCAAGCAAAAAAAGGGCTGCCCAATCGGGCAGCCCTTTTTTTGCTTGTGGCCAGCCTCAGCCAGCGAGGCCTGAACAACTTCAGCTCTGCATCAAAAAGCCCTTGATGTACTCGTCCAAGTCGCCATCCAGCACGTTCTGCACGTCGGTGCGCTCGATGCCGGTACGCAGGTCCTTGATGAGCTTGTAGGGATGAAGTACGTAGTTGCGAATCTGGGAGCCGAAGTCGATGCGCTTCTTAGTAGCTTCTACTTTGTCGCGCTCGGCGTGGCGCTTGTCCATCACAATCTGATAGAGGCGCGATTTGAGCATGCGCAGGGCGTGCTCCTTGTTCATGAGCTGGCTGCGCTCAATCTGGACGGCAATGATGATGCCGGACGGCGCGTGCGTGAGCCGTACGGCGGTTTCTACCTTGTTCACGTTCTGCCCACCTGCGCCGCCGGCCCGGAAGGTATCCCAGGAAATATCGGCCGGATTGATTTCGATGTTGATGGTGTCATCAATCACCGGATAGGCAAACACCGAGGCAAATGAGGTATGCCGTCGGCCGCTGCTGTCGAAGGGCGACATGCGTACGAGGCGATGCACACCGATTTCGCTTTTGAGGTAGCCATAAGCAAAGTCCCCGTCAATTTCCAGCGACGCAGACTTAATGCCCGCTCCCTCGCCGGGTTGGTAGCTGATTTGCTTCACCCCGAAGCCGTGGCTTTCGGCCCACATGATGTACATCCGCATCAGCATCTCGGCCCAGTCCTGGCTTTCGGTGCCACCGGCCCCAGGGTTGATGTCGATAATAGCCGACAGTTGGTCTTCTTCATCCGAAAGCATCCGCTTAAACTCCAGCGCCTCCACTTTTTTCAGGGTAGCATCGTAGTCGGCCTGCATTTCGGCTTCCGGCACGTCGCCTTCTTTATGGAAATCGAACAGCACTTCGGTATCGGCCAGCGCCTGCTGCACGGCTTCGTAGTCGTCGGTCCAGGTTTTGATGGCTTTGATTTCGCGCAGCGTGGTTTCGGCGGCTTTCGAGTCGTCCCAGAAGCCGGGTGCGGTAGTCTGGGCTTCCGCAGCGGCTATTTGTTCTTTGCGGGCATCGTAGTCAAAGATACCTCCTCAGGGCCTCGGCGCGGCCCTTCAAGTCCTTAATCTGGTCTTGGGTCATTGGTGGAAAAAAAGGCATGAACGGCAGGATGCCGGCTTTGCTGAATGCAGCAAAGCGCAAAATTACGCCATTCCGGTCCAGAAGCTGCCATGGTGGAACAATGTATCTTCGTAGCCGTTTGGGTTAGCTCGCCAAAGGCACTGTGCTGGAAAACGGGCCCGCTTGGCTTTGACCGGGCTGCGTAAACTTGCCAGACTCCCTTTTACCATGACTTATGACTTCAGAAGAGCTCAAGCGTGATTTCGAATCCGCGCTTATCAAGCATGTTCATTTTAAGAGCAGGCTGCGGTCATTTCTTTTCGGCAATGAGGGCAACGAAGGGCCCTTGCGTGACCCCGAGCAATGCAGCCTGGGTATCTGGATTGCCGAGCGGCTGCGCGGTACCGGGCCGTATGCCCACCTGCCCGAAGCCCCACTGTTTGACCGGCAACACGTTCTTATTCATCGGGAAGCTAACCGACTGATGGACATGTACCAAGCTGGCAAAACGGCCGAGGCAGGCGCTGGTTACCTGCCCCTCCAGGCAATTGCCGACTCGATGACAGGCTTATTGCAAACCATGGAGGCCAAGCTGCGTAGGGAGATTTGAACAATGCCCGAAGCACCTGCTGCCCTGAATGAAAATTACTCTTAAGACGAAGCTTTTTGCCGGTTTTGTACTGCTGCTGGCGCTTTTTGCAGTCGTGGTGCTGTTCTACTATCAACTGGCGGGGCAGGTGTTGCGCAACGCGCGGCAGGTGGAACGGTCGCAGCGTGTGTCGACGGAAGGGGTGACGCTGGTGCGTAACATCGTGGACATGGAAACCGGCTTCAGGGGCTACGTGCTGGTGGGCAACGAGCAGACGCTGGACGTGTACTATGAGGGTGAGCGCGAGATGATTGGGCGCTTCGGCGACCTGCGCAACATGGTAACTACGGTGCCCACCCAGGTGCAGTTGGTAGACCAGACACAACGCCTCTTTCAGCAATGGACGAGCTATAGCCACCTGCTGATTTCGGAAAAGCGGGAGGCCCGCCATCGGCACGCCGGCCAGCGTGGCCTGGATTTTATGCCGCACGGGTACCTGGCGGAAAATCTGACCGGCAAGCAGATAATGGACAATGTGCGCGACCGCATGGCGAAGTTTGAGCAGAACGAAGCCCATACCCGCGACCGGCTCCGCCAACAACTCGATGCCAGCATCCGGCGGGCCGAATGGCTTTCGGCCGGGCTGGGCCTGGCCGCGCTGCTGCTGGGGCTGGCCTGGGCGGTCTACATTGTGCGGCTGTTTTCGAAGCGCCTGAACGGTATGCTCGTGCTGGCCCAGCGCATGGCCGACGGCGACTACAGCACCCAGATTGTGGATACTGAGCAGGACGAAGTGAGCGAGCTAACGTCGGCGCTCAACGTGATGGCCCGCACGGTAGGCGCCAACGTCAGCCAGCTCGAAAACCGCAATCAGGAACTTGACCAGTTTGCCTACGTGGTTTCGCACGACCTGAAAGCACCGCTGCGCGGCATCGAAAGCGCATCGCGCTGGATTGAAGAAGACATGGGCAAGGACGAGCTGCCGCCGCACATCCGGGAGTTTCTGGGCATGATGCGGCAGCGTGTGCACCGTATGGAAAAGCTCATTACCGGCATTCTGGACCTGGCGCGCGTGGGCCGGGTGGCGCAGGCCGACGAAACCGTATTTGTGCGTACCCTGCTGCGGGAAGTCATCGATACCCTGAATCCGCCGCCGGGCTTTAAAATAGAGCTGCCGTTTTTCCTTCCCACGCTCACCACCAATGCCGTGCAGCTTCAGCAGGTGTTTACCAACCTCATCAGCAACGCGCTCAAATACCACGACCATCCGGCTACCGGTACTGTGCACATTGGCTGCGACGACGCAGGTGACTTCTACTCGTTTTCGGTCGAGGACGACGGGCCGGGCATTGACCCGGAATATCACGACCGGATTTTCATCATCTTCCAGACCCTGACCGAACGCGACACCTTCGAAAGCACGGGCGTAGGCCTGGCCATTGTGAAAAAGATTGTGGAGCGGCAGGGCGGGCGCATCGGGGTGAAATCGGCCGAAGGTCAGGGCGCTAAGTTTACCTTTACCTGGCCCAAGAAACCGATGAAGACCAAAACCTCGGCCACAACAATAGCCGCTGCGGCTGGTTCTGCCGTATCATTGCCTGCCTGACAGCGTCATTTTCCTGTCGGGCTCCTTTTTGCGGGTATTTTCCCGCTGTTGACAATTGCATAGCCTATGTCCGCCGACCATCCCACGCCCAGCATTTTGCTCGTGGAAGACGACCAGATGGACGTCATGAACGTGCAGCGCGAGCTGCGCCGCCAAAACATCAATGTTCCCATCATTCACGCGCGCAACGGCCGTGAAGCGCTCAAAATGCTCCGTGGCGAGGGTGGCGAACCCAAGATTGAAAAGCCGGATGTGGTGATGCTCGACATCAATATGCCCCGCATGAATGGCCTGGAGCTGTTGGAAGTTCTGCGCTCTGACCCGGAATTTGTGGGCCTGAACGTGTTTATCATGACTACTTCCGACCTGGAATCGGACCGGCTGAAGGCCCAGGAGCTGGCCGTGAGCGGCTACATCATCAAGCCCCTGAGCTTCGATACGTTTGGGGAGGGCGGCACCAGCGTAGATGGCTTCAGCCTGTTTCTGGACCTGCTAAAGCTGAAGCAGTAGGGGAGCAGCCCGGCAGCGCCAGGCTTAAACTTATAGCAGCACAAACGCCAGCTATAGCAACCGGAAGCCCATGCGATGATGCGGGCTGGGCCCATGCGCCCGAATTGCGGCCCGATGCGCCGCCGTTGGATAGCCTGCGTTCTGTTCCCACTTATACTCCGGAAATTCGGCCGCCAGGGCCAGCATGTGCTCGTCGCGCAAGGTTTTGGCCAGAATGGATGCCGCCGCAATGTTCCGGTAAAGCCCATCGCCGCCGATAATGCAGGTATGCTCGAAGCCGGCCAACGGACGAAAACGGTTGCCATCGACCAGCAAATGGGCCGGGATGACGGATAGCGCTGCCACCGCCCGGTGCATGGCCAGGTAGCTGGCCTGGGCGATGTTGAGGCTGGCAATTTCTGCTGTCGAAGCCTGGCCGACGGCCCAGGCTACTGCCGCACCGCAGATTTCGGGCCGCAGCGCTTCGCGCCGTTTGGCCGTTAGCTGCTTGGAATCGTTGAGAAAGCGCGGGGTGAAATCGGCGGGCAGGATGACGGCCGCCGCGAAAACCGGCCCGGCCAAACAGCCACGGCCAGCTTCGTCGAGGCCAGCTTCAAGCGCATGGCCGGTGTGAGTAGCAAGGAGCACAGCAGAGAATAAAAACGGGGAGTGAAGAAAGGCGCAAGTTCGGCGCAATTCTTCACTCCCCGCCTCAAAACGGTGCTATAGGCTAGTGGCGGCCAGCAGTGCTGCCTTCGTCGGTGGGGTCGGTTTCGCCCCGGCGCTGGCCCTGGCTGTCGCGCGGCCCTTCATCGATTTCAGAGTCTTCGTCGGTGGTCACGTATTCGTTGGTGACGGGGCCGAGGCCACCGGTATTGCGGGCGAGGTCGGCTTCGGCTTCGGCATGCTTGAGGTTGAAGAGGGGGTCGTGTTCTTCGGCGTTGGCGTTTTGCTTGGACTTGGAATTGGGCTGAGCCATGGGAAAAGGACCGGCCGGGATGTGGCAGCCGGAGTACTCGGTGGTACGGTCCCGCACACTTCAGGGTTGATGGCCCTACGCCGCTACGCCGCTTTACAGCATCAAACCACCTTTTTGGACACAAAAAAGGCCACCGCACAAGTGCGATGGCCTTAAAGTGGCGGGTCCGGCTTAGAGGTGTCTACCCCACCTTTTCAGCCAGAGCGCCGCCGCACGAGAGGTCCTTCCTTTCCACATTTCCAGCCCGTGCGGGGGTACTTATGGGTCAAAGCTACGAAAACTTGAAGGCGGAGCGCAAGTAATAATGGACAAACACCGGAAATTAGCCGGCCAATGGCGTACTATTCCCGGCGGATGGCGAACTATAGCCGACGAATGCCTAAGTATTAGCCGCAGGCACATCCGTAGTTTTACCAGAGTATTTAACAATCATTTTTTTAGAAACGATGCCATCATCCATTCCTCCAGCAGTTGATGAAGCCCACAACCCCTGGCAAACCCTCAGCACGGAAGTGAAATACCACAACCCCTGGATTTCGGTGCGCGAAGACCAGGTGCTGAATCCCGGCGGCGGCCGGGGCATCTACGGCGTGGTAACGATGAAAAACAAAGCCCTGGGCATTGTGCCCGTCGATGCCGAAGGCAATACCTGGCTGGTGGGCCAGTACCGCTACCCGCTGAATGAGTACAGCTGGGAAATTCCGATGGGCGGCGGCCCGGTAGAACTCGACTGCCTAGAATCGGCGCAGCGGGAGCTGAAGGAAGAAACCGGCATGACGGCCGCCCGCTGGACCTGCATTGCCCGGCTGCACACTTCCAACTCCGTGACCGACGAAGAGGGCTTTGTGTACCTAGCCGAAGACCTGACCGAAGGCGACGTCGAACCCGAAGAAACCGAGGACCTGCGCCTCTGGAAGCTGCCCCTGGCCCAGGCCATTCAGATGGTGATGGACGACCGCATTACGGACTGCGTGAGCGTGGCGGGCCTGCTGAAAGCGGAGAAGGTGCTGGCGGGCCGTCGATAACGGTGGGGGCTGCCGCGCCCGCGCCGTTCTTCCTATCCGGGCCGTAACTTTGCCGGTATGCGCCACTTGCTTCGCTACATCGGCCAGCGCCTATACACTACCTGGGCCACGTTCTGGTTTGTTCTGCCATTCGTGCTCACCTACCCGCTGCAATGGTACTTCAGCCGGCGGCCGGGCGGGCACAAGGTGGTGCACGCCATCAACCGGTGGTGGTCGTGGCTGTCGATTACGATGTGGGGCGTGCCCGTGGAAGTGGTGCGCGAAAGCGCTGGCCCCAACCCGCAGCCCTGCGTGTACGTGTCGAACCACGGCTCGTACATCGACATCATGATGCTGTTCAAGTACATCCCGGGTTTTCTGAACATGATGGGCAAGGCGTCATTGGCGAAAACGCCGGTGTGGGGGCCCATCTTCGGCCGCGTTTACATCACCGTGGACCGGGCCAGCGCCGTGAGCCGGGGCCGGGCCATGGTGGCGGCGCGCCGCAGCCTGGCCGAGGGCAAGAGCATTGCCATTTTTGCCGAGGGCCGCATTTCGCCCACGCCGGGCAAGGAGCTGCTGCCGTTTCTGGATGGTGCCTTTCAGCTGGCCATCGATGCTGGCGTGCCGATAGTGCCGGTGGGCCAGCCGCTCAACCACATGTTTATGCCCGACGTGGCCGGTAGCCTGCGGGTGCGCTACCATCGCCTCAAAATTGTTTTTCACCCGCCCATTTCCACCGCCGGCCTCACGCTGGCCGATGTGCCGGCGCTCAAGGAGCGCGTGGCGGCCCTGCTGGCCGGCGATTTCCTGCCCGAAGGCGCGGTGAAGCCCGGCCCGAGTACCTGGCGGGCTCCGGCAGACGTTACGTCTACTGAGAAACAGCCGGCCAACTCTTAACGCACAACTTTTAACTCATAACCATACATGAGCACCGACCTCGGAACCCTGCGCGGCCTGGCCCACCTGGCCCGCCTCGAATTTGACGAAACCCGCGAGAAGCAGATGCTCGGCGACCTGAACAACATTCTGGACTTTGTGGCCCAGCTCGAAAGCGTGGACACGGCCGGCGTGGAGCCGCTGGTGCATTTGTCGCAGGAAATCAACGTGCTGCGCGACGATGACGCCCGCAACACGGTGAGCCATCAGGAAGGGCTGCGCAATGCCCCACGCAAGGATTCGGACTATTTCCGGGTGCCCAAAGTGCTGGAATAGAGCGTGGCGCAACAACGTTCGAACCGCGCCGAGCGGCCCGGCTGGCTGGCAATCCTGGCCGCGCTGGCCGTGGGGCTCACTATTTTCTATTACTTCACCGGCGAAGCCAGCACCCTGCCCCTGCGCGAGGTGCCGCACCTGCAAGCCGTGCCGCTCACGCTGGACAGCGTGGCGGCCGGGCCGGTGCACCTGCCCGTGCAGGCCAGCGGCTTCATCGTGACGCTGACGCACGACGTGGCCGGGCCCTTCACGCAGCCGCTGGCCGCCGGCCTGTTCCTGCTGCTGCTGGCCGTGACGCTGGCCGGCTGGGTGGCGGTGGTAAGCACGCTGGCGCGGCCGGCTTTTGTGGCGGGCATGGTGCCCGTCATTTTCCTGCTGCTGTCGCTGAATACCGAGTCGCTGGGTATTTTCAACACCAGCGAGCGGTATTTTCTGTACCTCATGCTGGGCTTGGTTGGCGGCGGCGGCTTTGGCCTGCACGCTTTTGCCGAGAGCCTGGCTTTGCGCTGGCGGGCCGTGCTGATGGGGGCCGTAGTGGCGGGCCTGGCTGCATTGCTGTACGCCCAGAGCCTGCTGTCGGCCACCGAAACTACCTTGCAGCTGGCCGCCTATGCCACGCCCGGCGGAGCCGTGCTGGTGGCGCTGGTGGTGCTGTGGGTAGGGGTGGAGAACGTGCGGGCCCTGCTGTGGTTCAACACCCAGGCCGAGCAGGCGAGCGGGCGCTTTGGGCTGGTGCCCTTTGTGCTGGCGGCCGGGCTCTACGTGGGCGTGGTGATTTTGTATGTGTGGAACGGCGGCGTGCTGGAGCTGCTGCCGGGGGTGAACCTCGACCCGCTGGTGCTGCTGGTGCCGGCCGTGGTGGCCGGCTGGCTGGGCCTGCGCCTGCGGGCTCCCAGCTATGCCGAGTGGGTGCCCTATGCCCAGGGCGCGGCGCAGCTGTATCCGCTGGCGGTGCTGGGCGCGGCCGGGGCGCTGGGCTATGCCCTGGCTACGGCCAACACGCCCTTGCTGGTGGCGGCGCGCAGCTTCACGGGGCTGGCGCTGGCCACGGTGGGCGGAGCTTTCCTGCTGTATGTGCTCATGAATTTTGGGGGGCTGATAAAGCAGCGGCTGCGGGTGTACCGGGTGGTGTTTGAGCCGCGCCGGCTGCCGTTTTATCCGGTGTACATTCTGGCGCTGGGCATCATCATCATGGTGCAGTCGCGGATGGATTTTCCGCTGGCCGACCAGGTGCTGGCGGGCCAGTTCAACTACTTGGGCGACCTGACGCGCCAGCAAAGCGAAGCCGCCCCCGACGAGCTGGGCCTGGCCGGGCTGGCCGAGCGCTACTACGCCGAAAGCGGCGACGTGCGCTACCGGAGCAACCTGCACGCCGAGTTTGGCCGGGCGGCGCTCTACCGTTTCCGGCAGCAGCGCCAGAACGAGATTAATTCGCTGCGCCGGGCCCTGCTGCGCGGGCCCAATGAAAAGGTGTCGCTGCGGCTGGCCTCGCTCTACAACGCCCCGGAGGACCTGTTCGATGGCCTTGAGATTTTGCGGCGCGGCCTGAAAGCCCAGCCGCGCAGTGCCGCGCTGGCCGGTGATTTGGCGCAGCTGTTCACCCAGACCTCGCTGAGCGACTCCACGGCTTTTTACCTTGATAAAACCGAGCAGCTGGCCCCCGGCAGCTACGCCAGCCGCACCAACCAGCTGGCTTTCCTCCTGAGTCAGAATCTGCTGTCCGAAGCCCGCCAGCGCAGTGCTAAGCTGACGGTGAAAACCACCGAGCCGGCCCTGATGAGCAACTACGCGCTGCTGCAGCTGAGCACCAAAACGCCGCTGGAGCTGACGCCCACGGCCCCCGATGCCTCGGTGCGCGTGCTGGATGAGGCCAGCTTTGCCCAGCTCTACCACGCCGTATTGCTGTATGTGGCGCGGCATAAAAACCAGCTGACACCAGCACTATTCAAGCAGCTTAATCAGCTGACTGCGCAGCCGGCCAACGCGGATTATTACGAGCAGCTGCTGTTTCTGCAGGCGCTGGCCCGCCATGCGCTGGGGCAGGAGCAGGTGGCGCGGCAGCTGCTTCTGCCGCTGGCGGCCGGCACCTCGGCCACGGCCGCCTACTACCAGCAGCTGCTGGGGCTGTGGCAGCTGCAGCAGGGACAGTACGCCACGGCTGCCGACCAGCTGGGCTTTGCCGCCTCGCACGGTGCGCCGCAGGCCGCCGAAATGCGCGTTTACGCCCTGGCCCTGACGGGCAATGCGGACTCGGTGCGGGCAGCCACGGCCCGGCTGCTGGCCTCGGCCGATACGGCGCAGCAGCGGCAGGCGCGGCAGGCCCAACGGCTGCTGGCGGCCGGGCTTCCGGTTGCAACGCCGGACAGCTCGCGAATCGGAGCCGATTGGCTCAACGCGGCCCGCGCGGCCGAGCAGCAGGGCAACGTGGCGGCCGCCACCAAAAGCTACCAGCGCATCGTGCGCGAAGCACCGTTCAACGAAGCCGCTATTCTGGCGGCCGGGCGCTTCTTTACCAGCCGCCACGAGGCCACGGCTGCCTACGAAGCCCTGCGGGCCGGGCTGGACGAAAACCCGCAGTCGCTGCCGCTGCTGCGGGCCTACGTGCTGGCCGCCGCCGATGCCGGCCTCACCGACTACGCCGCCGACGCGCTGGCCCAGCTGCGCCGGCTGCTGCCCACGGCGGCGTATGCTACATTAGCAACCGAATACGCCGCCCGGCAGGCAGCCCGGGCGGCTGCCGCCGCGTCCTTCTCTGGTGCGCCGGCGGCTTCGCCCCAGCAATAAGCTTTCAAGTAACAAGACCCGAGTAATAAGTAGGATGACTTTTGCGATAGAGGTGTTCTACGAGTGGCGACGGTCCTGGGACTTGCTACTTGATTCCAACTACTGACTCAGCCCCATGAATTCAAACGTTATCGAAACCACGGACATCGCCAAATCCTATGTGATGGGCACGGAGGTGATTAATGCCCTGCGCTCGGTCACCATCCAGATTCCGCGGGGCGAGTACGTGGCGTTTATGGGGCCGTCGGGCTCGGGCAAATCGACGCTGATGAACATTGTGGGCTGCCTCGACACGCCCAGCAAAGGGCAGTACATTCTCAACGGCCAGGACGTGAGCCGCATGAGCGACAACCAGCTGGCCGAAGTGCGCAACAAGGAAATCGGCTTCGTTTTCCAGAGCTTTAACCTGTTGCCCCGCGCCACGGCCCTCGACAACGTGGCCCTGCCGCTCATCTACGCCGGCCTGAACAAGCGCGACCGCAGCGAGCGCGCCATGGAGTCGCTGCGCTCGGTGGGCCTGGCCGACCGCGCCTCGCACCGCCCCAACGAGCTTTCGGGCGGGCAGCGCCAGCGCGTGGCCATTGCCCGCGCCCTCGTCAACAACCCCAGCGTGCTGCTGGCCGACGAGCCCACCGGCGCCCTCGACTCCAAAACCAGCCACGAAATCATGGACCTGTTTGAGGCGCTGTATGCCAAAGGCAACACCATCATCATGGTGACGCACGAGGAGGACATTGCCCGCTATGCCCACCGCATTGTGCGCCTGCGCGATGGCCTGGTGGAGTCCGATGAAATCAACAACGACGTGATGAAACACGCCGTGGCGGGGCATTAAAAGGATGATTTGCTGCTATGGGCCGTCATGCTGAGCGGAGTCGAAGCATGACGTTTAAGATAGAACCAACCTGTTTCATGAAAATCTACACCAAGACCGGCGACAAAGGCCTCACGTCCCTCATCGGCGGCACGCGCGTGCCCAAGAGCAGCCTGCGCATCGAGTGCTACGGCACGGTGGATGAGCTGAACTCCCACATCGGGCTGGTGCGCGACCAGGACGTGAACGCCGGTCGCCGGCCGCTGCTCAAGGAAATTCAGGACCGCCTGTTCACCATCGGCTCGGCCCTGGCCGCCGACCCGGAGAAGTCGAAAATGAAGCTGCCCGACCTGCACGCCGCCGACGTGACGCTGCTGGAAGACGAAATGGACCGCCTCAACCTGGACCTGCCGGAACTGCGGGCCTTCATTTTGCCGGGCGGGCACCCGGCCGTGAGCCACGCGCACGTAGCCCGCTGCGTGTGCCGCCGGGCCGAGCGCCTGGTCATTCACCTGGCCGAAGATTCCTTCGTGGCCGACTTGGTTGTGGTTTACCTGAACCGCCTGTCCGACTTCCTGTTTGTGCTGAGCCGGGCCATGGCCCACGAGCTGGGCGTGGAAGAAGTGACCTGGCAGGCCCGCCTCTGAACCGAAACAGTATCGGCAAACGTCCTGTAGCGTGAGGGCCGGCTGCTGATGCGTTGGACGCCCGGGCGGGCTTCGTCAATTCCGTTTTACCGTTCTTTGCAGCGGCATCCAGCTTCCGTTGCCTACGCACTCCCTCCCCAAATCCCACCCACTTTCTTACCCTGAATTCGCATTCTTATGATTGATACGCTCCCAATCAACACGCAGCGCACCGCCGCTTCCCGGCTGGCCGAAGTCGACTTCGACCACCTCGAATTCGGCAAGGCTTTTTCTGACCACATGTTTGCCGTGGATTTTCACGACGGCGAGTGGCAGAATGCCCAGATAGTGCCCTACGGCGACATGGCCGTGAGCCCCGCCAATTCGGCTCTGCATTACGGTCAGGCCATTTTTGAGGGCATGAAGGCCTACCGCCAGGCCGATGGCGGTGTGGCCTTGTTTCGGCCCTTCGATAACTGGGCCCGTCTCAATTCCTCGGCCGAGCGCATGTGCATGCCCACCATTTCGGAGGAGCTGTTTATGCAAGGCCTGAGCGAGCTGATTCGCCTCGATGAGAAATGGGTGCCCAACGCGCCCGGCTACTCGCTCTACATCCGGCCCTTTATGTTTGCCACCGATGGTTTCATCGGCGTGCGGCCGTCGGATTCGTACCGGCTGATGATTTTCACCTGCCCGGTGGGCCTCTACTTCAACAAGCCGTTGCGCGTGCGCTTCGAGCAGAAGTACGTGCGCTCGGCCGAAGGCGGCGCGGGCTACGCCAAAAACGCCGGCAACTACGGCGCGGCCATGTACCCCACCAAGCTGGCCCAGACGGAAGGCTACAACCAGCTCATATGGACCGATGCCTCGGAGCACCAGTACGTGGAAGAATCGGGCACGATGAATGCCATATTCGTGATTGACGGCCGCGTGGTGACGCCCGCCCTCAGCACCAGCATCCTGAACGGCGTGACGCGCCGCAGCGTGCTGCAGCTGGCCCTCGACATGGGCCTGACCGTGGAAGAGCGCCGCGTGAGCAGCCGCGAAGTGATGGAGGCTCTGGCCGCCGGCAAGCTCAACGAAGCCTTCGGCGTGGGCACGGCCGCCACCATCGCGCCCATTGCCACCATCGGCTACCAGGGCCAGGACTACGACCTGCCCGCCACCGACTCCAAATCCTTCTCCAGCCGCGTGAGCGCGGCGCTGGATGCCATTCGCACCGGCCAGGGAGCCGATGTGCACAACTGGATGGTGCGGGTGTAATGTAGCGCGAACGTTGTAGTTCGCGTCCCCGCGCCGTGGTCGCGGTTTTCGTTCTGGGATGCGAACTACAACGTTCGCGCTATTGAAAAAGCCGCTTCAATCCGAAGCGGCTTTTCTTTTTTGTCCCACCTTTGCAGCCACAAACCCACCACCTGTCAAAACACCCGTTCATGACCGTTTCCCTGAAAACCGTTACCCTCAACGACACGCACCGCCAGCTGGGTGCCAAAATGGTGCCCTTTGCCGGCTACGACATGCCGGTGCGCTATTCCTCCGACCTCGACGAGCACCACACCGTGCGCCGGGCGGTGGGCATTTTCGACGTGTCGCACATGGGCGAGTTTCGGGTGCGCGGCCCGCAGGCGCTCGACCTGATTCAGCGCGTGACCAGCAACGACGCCAGCAAGCTCACCGATGGCAAAGCCCAGTACTCGTGCCTGCCCAACAACGACGGCGGCATCGTGGACGACCTGCTGGTGTACAAGCTGGCCGATGAGGATTACCTGCTGGTAGTGAATGCCTCAAACATCGAGAAAGACTGGAGCTGGATTCAGCAGCACAACACGCAGGGCGTGGAGATGGAAGATATTTCAGACCGTACCAGCCTCTTCGCTGTGCAGGGCCCGAAGGCTACGGCGGCGCTGCAGTCGCTCACGGACGTGGACCTGAGCAGCATTCCGTACTATTCCTTCGTGCAGGGCACCTTCGCCGGCGCGCCCGATGTCATCATCTCGGCCACCGGCTACACCGGCGCGGGCGGCTTTGAGCTGTACATTCCGAACGAAAGCGCGGCGGAAGTATGGGATAAGGTAATGCTGGCCGGCCAGCCCTACGGCATCAAGCCCATCGGCCTGGGCGCGCGCGACACGCTGCGCCTCGAAATGGGCTACTGCCTCTACGGCAACGACATCGACGACACGACCTCGCCCCTGGAAGCCGGCCTGGGCTGGATTACCAAGTTCACCAAGGACTTCACCAACTCCGAAAACCTCAAAAAGCAGAAAGAGGCCGGCGTGACCAAAAAGCTGGTCGGCTTCGTGATGGACGGCCCCGGCATCCCGCGCGGCCACTACGAGCTGGTGGATGCCGACGGCCAGAAAATCGGGGACGTGACGAGCGGCACGCAGTCGCCCTCGCTCAGCAAGGGCATCGGCCTGGGCTACGTGAAAACCGAGTTTGCTGCCCCCGGCACCCCGATTTTCGTGCAGATTCGCGGCAAAAACCTGCCCGCCACGGTGAGCAAGCTGCCGCTCACCAAAGGCACGGAGGAATAATTATTTAGTGGTTAATGATTAACGGTTAGTGGTTAACGGTTGGTCATTAACCACTAACCGTTAATCATTAACCACTAAATAAGTGCCCAAACTAGATATTTGCTTTTCTCCCGAGCTGCTGCCGCTCTACGACCTGCGCGGCAAGGTGGCCGTCATCGTTGATGTTCTGCGCGCTTCCAGCACCATTGTCACGGCGCTGGGGGAGGGCATCACCCACGTTTTCCCGGTGGCTTCGCTGGACGAATGCACGGCCTATGGCCAGGAGCACGGCTGCCTGACCGCCGCCGAGCGCGACGGCATTCAGGCCGATGGCGTCGACCTGGGCAATTCGCCCTTTGGCTTTCTGGCGGAAGGGCGCCCATTGCGGGGCCGCGCCCTCACCATCAGCACCACCAATGGGACTACGGCGCTGCGCCGCTCCCTGGCGGCGGCCGAAATCGTAGTTGGCTCCTTCCTGAACCTGGGCGCCGTAGCCGACTTTGCCCGGACGCAGCAGCGCGATGTGCTGGTGGTGTGCGCCGGCTGGAAAGGCCAGTTCTGCCTCGAAGACACGGTGTTCGGTGGCGCGTTGGCCGAGCGGCTGGCGGCGGATTTCGACGTGCGCAGCTCCGATGCGACGCTGGCGGCGCTGCACCTGTGGGAGCAGGCCAAGGCTGATTTATCGGCCTATCTGCTGCAGTCGTCGCACGTTCGGCGGCTCAACTCGCTGGAAGCCAGCAAGGATTTTGAGTTTTGCATCACGATTGACTCTTATGCCTCGGTTCTGCCCATCTGGCGTGAGGATAGGCTGGTGTTGGAGTAGAACCCTATTGGCTGTCATGCTGAACGCAGTGAAGCACCTTATTACGTTCGAACACTATTGTGCCGACGTGATAAGGTGCTTCACTGCGTTCAGCATGACGGGGATGCCTACTTCAGCTTCTCGTTGTTCTGGTGCCGCTGGCTGTCGCGCTGGGTTTTCTTGGCCAGGTTGCGGGTCATGGCTTCGGTGAGATTGACGCCGGTTTGGTTGGCCAGGCAGATGACGACGAACAGCACGTCGGCCAGCTCGTCGGCCAGCTCACGGCCTTTGTCCGATTCCTTGAAGGACTGCTCGCCGTACTGACGCGCGATGAGGCGGGCCACTTCGCCCACTTCCTCGGTGAGGATGGCCATGTTGGTCAGCTCGTTGAAATAGCGCACGCCGGTGGTGCTTATCCAGGTATCGACGGTTTTCTGGGCTTCTTCGAGGGTCATATCGGGAAAGAAAAGAATAAAGTTTACGCCGGCGAATCGAGCACAATCGTGACCGGGCCGTCGTTGAGCAGGCTCACCTGCATATCGGCCCCGAAGATGCCGGTGGGCACGGGCCGGCCCAGCTCGGCGGCTACCAGGGCCACAAACTGCTGGTACAGCGGCTCGGCCACGGCCGGCGGCGCGGCCCCGATGTAGCTGGGCCGGTTGCCCTTGCGCGCATCGGCCAGCAGCGTAAACTGGCTCACCACCAGCACCTGGCCGCCGATGTCCTGCACGCTGCGGTTCATCTGGCCGTTCTCGTCGCCGAAAATGCGCAGCTGCACCAGCTTGCGGCACATCCAGGTGAGAGAGGCGGTGTTGTCGGTAGGGGCGAAGCCGGCGAGCACCAGCAGGCCGGGCCCAATCTGGCCCGTAACCTGGGCTTCGACGGTAACCCGGGCTTCGCGAACGCGCTGAATGACGAGGCGCATAGAAATCAGAACAGTGGAGTGAGCGGTAAACATGTTGGTGCCGCAGTGCCGACCTTCGCGTTCTTCAACGCTTAGCCTGCTTATGCGCCCAACTGCTGCTGCAAATAACGCCCGCCCGGCGGCTCGCCGCATTTGGTGGCTGCTGGCGGCGCTGGTGCTGGTGGCAGGCATGCGGCTGTGGCGGCTGCCCGAAGCCGGCCCGCCCGACTACGACTCGGTGCGCAACTGGCAGGTAATTCAGGAGTTGGCGCAGGGCAACTGGGTGCATTTGTTCCACCACGGCAGCCCGGGGTTTTTGTTGCTCTACGTTCCGGTTGCGCTGCTTACGCGGCAGTTTCTGGTTTTCCAGACCCTGAATGCGCTGCTGGGCGTGGCCGGGTTGGGCACGTTTGCGGCGTGGGTGGCCCGGCAGGCGCGGCTGCGCGGCCCGGAGGCGGCGGGGCTGGCGCTGCTGGGGGGCACGTCGCTGCTGCTCACGTTTTCGGGGCGCGATTTTACCATGAGCTCCGCAAGTCTGCTGCTGATGACGGGACTGATGCGCAGCCATTTTGCTCGCTTGCAGCGGCCCACGCCCGCCGCGCTGGGGCAGGTGGCCGGCTGGCTGGCGCTGGGGCTTTGCTTCAACTACAAATTCCTGTTTGCGCTGCCCATTCTGGCGGTGCTGGAAGCGTGGCAGGCCGATGCGCTGTGGCGGCAGGCCTGGGGCCGGGTGCTGCTGCTGCTGGCCGCGCCCTATGCATTGTTTGGGGGCATTGGGGTGGCCGTGGGGCTGCCGTGGTACCGCTGGCTGGGTTTTTACGTGCGTACCGTGCTGCCCAAAACGGCCAATGCTGCCGGCCGCCACGCCACGCTGCACCTCGATTTGCTGTACTACATCCGCTATTTGCAGCGCTTCGAGTCGCCGCTGCTGCTGCTGGGCCTGCTGGGCGCGGGGTGGCTGGTGTGGCGCGCGCGGCGGCAGTGGCGGGCCCGGCCCATGCCGTTGTTTGCGTATCTGCTGGCATGGTCGGGCTGCTGGCTGGCGGGCATGTCGCTGCTGATAAAAGCCCCGCGCGGCCTGCTGTTTGCCTACCTGCCGCTGGCGGCGCTGGCCGTGCTGAGTGGCCGCCAGCTACTGCCCAAAGGAGTGGTAGTGGCAGTGCTGGTGGCCGCCGTGGGTTGGAATATGGTCCAAATCCAGCGGCAGCTTTACGCGCCGCTGCCCGCGCGCTACCCGCAAGTGGCCGCGTGGCTGCGGCAGCACGGCGCTACCAGCGTAGCCAGCACCGTAGGAGCCGGCCTCGCGCCCTATCTGGCCGCCAACCAGCAGCTTACCATCGTCACCGATGAGCGCCAGCTGGGCGAGTTGCGACGGCAGGGCTGCCAGTACGTGCTGCTCGACGGCTACTGGCGCGTGGCCGGCATCGCCAGATTCGACTCGCTGCGGCGGCAGGTGCCCGTGGCGGCGTGGCCCGCGCCGCAGCTGCAGCAGCAGCTGCTGTTGCTGGAGCATTCGGAGTTTACCGGGCTGGGGTTTGCCGAAACCCTGGCCGCCAGCCGCGCCGCCGCTGCCGACTCGCTGCCGCTGCGCCTGTACCGGCTGCGCTGATTACGCCCGCCCCCTAAAACGCAAAACGAGGCCCCCAACCTGCGTCGGAGGGCCTCGTTCTGTTTTGAGCGACTGCTTACTGCGCCGTGGTGGGCAGCTTGTTCACATCGATGGCCGGGATGTTGGTGCGGTAGGCCCGGTTGATGGCCGTGATGAAGGCATTGGCCAACAGGCCGTTGCCGCGCGGCGTGAGCGAGTAGTAGTCAACCGAAAAGAACCCGCCCCGAATGGGCTCGGCCGAATACTGCACGCCACCCACCGAAATGATTCCATCGACCTGCGAGAACAATGCGTCGTTCAGGTTGAGGGCACTTTCGTTGGTGGACGTTGTGATGACGGGCAGCTTGTAGGTTTTGGCCAGGGTTTCGAGGCCGGGGGCAGCCGGGGCCACGCCCGCGTTGTTGTTGTAGTTGCTGATGGCGGCCGTGAGCAGGTTCATCTCGGTGGTGCCATCCAGCACGTCGGCATTGCGGATGGGGTTGCGCACGTCGCGGCCGTAGGGCAGCATGAGGGTGGTGCTGCCCACCAGCACGGGGGTGGGCAGGCCAATGCGCGGAATGGCCGTGGCCAGCACGTAGTCGCTGCCCGTGATGGGCTGGCCGGTGCCGCTGCCCAGCGGGTCTTCGATGTAGAGCAGGGCGTTGTCGCCGAAGGCCGCCTGCAGGCGGGCCTGCAGCCGGTCGCCCTGGCCGAGGCTCAGCAGCGGAATGGTGGTGATGTTGGGCAGCTTGGCGATAACGCCCTGCCGCCCGCCCGCCGTCAGCACATCGAGAATGCGCTTGGCGTTAATTTTCATCGTGTTGGCAAACGTGGAAGTCGGCACCGAGCCGCAGGTGCCGCCGCTGCGGATGTAGGGCATCAGGTCGTCGAGCCCCTGAAAGAACGTGAAGAAGGTGGCCGAGCTGGCCGCCGTGGTCACGGCCTGCAGGTAGGTGCGGCTGTCGGCGGCCGGCAGCAGGCGCTCGAAGTACGGGTTGAAATTGCTGTTGCCCGGCGTGGCGTTCGACTGGTTGCCGAGGTTGGCGGTGGCAATCTGGCTCAGGAGCAGGCTCGGAATGCCCAGGTTCTGGGGCAGGGTGCCGGCCGAGGCGCTGCGCGTGAGCAGGCGCACGGTATCGGGCCCGATGCAGGCGCTGGGGTTGATGACCGTGCCGCGCACGGCCTGGCCGGCCACGCGGCGGGTCCGCACGTAGCCCACCGACGACACATCCAGGAAATTCAGGTAGCCCGAGCCCGTGCCGTCAATCACCGGCTGGGTGAAGGTGCCGCCCGAAAAAGCCTGGAATTGCTTGGCCAGCTGGTTGGGGAAGGAATATTCCTGGCTGTTGCGGGTGAGGCCGCCGGCGCTGATGCCCGCTGTGTAGGTGTCGCCCACGGCGAGGTAGCTGGCCACGTTCACGTTGGTGACGGGCGTGGGCGTGTCCTGGCCGGGAGCGCAGGCGGTGAGCAGCAGGGTGGTGGCGGCGGCAACAAAGCCCGCCGTGCGCCCCGAATTCAGGCAAAGATTCTTCATCACAAAAAAGGAAATCAGCTCGGGAGCAGATGATTTAGAAAGCCACGGCCACGCCTACCGAGGCCGTGCTGGTGGCGAGGCGGTAGGTGCCGCTCACGTTGGAAACCTGCTCGATGGTTTGGTTGGCGCGGGCCGTGCGCAGCTGGCCGTAGTCGAAGGAGTAGCCGCCTTCGAGGGCCAGGCGGGGCGTGAGCTGGTAGCTCAGGCCGGCCGAGATGCCGAGGCGGTTGGCATCAATAAACTCGGGGTTGATGTACTCGTCGCGGATGGGCGTTTCGTCGTAGCGAATGCCGCCTACCACGGTCAGCTTGGGGTTCACCACGTACTCGGCCCCCACGCGGAAGGCCAGCGCGTCTTCGTAGCGGCGGGCGGTGGCCACGCGGCGGGCGGGCGTGCTGCCGGTGGCGGCCACGTCGAGCTTCAGCGAGTCGGTGGTGCTCCAGCCGGTGAGGGTGAAGTCGAAGGTGAGCAGCAGGTTCTTGGTAATGTGGTTGGCCACGCCCACCGACAGCGAGCTGGGCATGTTGAACTCCGTGGTGAAACTGGTGGCGGCCGGAATCAAAGCGGCGTCGCGGGCGGGCACGCCGGTGGCCGAGGTGGTGCCGTTGTTCATGTTCAGCTTCACGCCGCTGCGGTAGCTGATGCCGAAGGCCAGGTTGTCGCCGGTGCGGCCGTAGAGGCCCACGTTGAAGCCCACGCCCGAGCCGCTGGCGCTGAGCTGGGTGCCGGCGTTGGGGTCGTCGTACTGGCCCAGGGCGCGGCGCTGGCTGTACTTGCCAAACGCGTAGATGAAGCCCACCCCGGCGCTGAAGTTGTCGTTGAGCCGGAAGCCCACCGTGGGCTGCACAAACACGGTATTGAGCTTGCTTTCCTGCACCACCGAGCGGCCTTCCCAGGTGTCGGGCCACTTGGTGTGGTAGCCGTAGGGCGTGTTCACGGCCAGGCCCAGGCTCACGCGCTTGCCCACGCCGTGGGTGGCGTAGAGGTAGCCGCCGGGCTGAATGGTCAGGTCCTGGTCGGTGCGCTGGAAAGTGCCCTGCCCGATGTAGGACGAGCGCCGCACCTGCCCGATGCCGCCGATGCTGACGCGGGTAAGCGAGTCGGCCCACTGGCCCAGCAGGCCGGGGTTGAGGCTCAGGCCCGCAATGCTGTTGATGTAGGCCGTGCTGGCCCCGCCCAGGCCCAGCAGGCGCGCGCCCTGCGGGCCATTATCAAATCCACCGGCCGAGGCCGTCAGTGCAGAGAATAAAGGAAGCAGTAAAAGAAGACGTTGGCGCATACGGGCGGTTTGACGGAAAATTGGGATACAAAAGTACGCAGCCCGACGCAAGCGCAAGCGGCCTCCGGCCCAGGCCCCGCCAAGGTTAACAATATGACCTCTCAAACAGGGCATTTCCGGGCTCCGCTGGGTTGGTGGCCGAAAAAAGCACGCTGCCGCAGGCCCGGCCCGGCCGAAACGCTCTTCAGCGTTTCACCCCCAGGCTGTCGAGGTGCTGCTGGTAGCGGCGGGCATTCGCCTTGTGCTGGGCGTAGGTTTCGGCAAAATCGGAAAAGCCGCTGCCATCGGGCCGGGCGCAGAAGAAGAGGTTTTTGTTGTGCGCGGGCCTGAGCACGGCGTTCAGCGAGCCGGGCAGGGGCGTGGTGATGGGGCCGGGCGGCAGGCCTTTGTGCCGATAGGTATTGTAGGGCGAATCGACTTTTTTGTCCACGTTCAGCACGCGCTTGCGGGAGCCCAGGCCGTGCAGGGGCCAGAGCAGGGTGGGGTCGGCTTGCAGGGGCTGGCCGTTGCGCAGGCGGTTGAGGTACACGGCGGCGATGAGCGGCTTGTCGGTGGGCTCGGCGGTTTCGCGCTGCACAATGCTGGCCAGCACGCTCACCTGGGTGCGCGTCATGCGCAGCGAGTCGGCCCGGGCCTGCCGCACTGGCGTCCAGAAGCGCCGGTAGCGCGCCGCCATCGAATCCAGAAAAGCCGGGGCGCTGGTGTTCCACAGCATGCGGTACTGGCCCGGAATAAACATCGTGCGAATGGTGCAGGTGTCGAGCCCGTAGCGGCGCTGCAGGCCGGCATTGTCGCCCAGCAGCAGCTCCAGCTTAAACGAATCGGTTTCGAGCAGGCCGCACACCTTGCGCGGCAGCCGGTCGATGTAATGAAAGGGCTTCAGCTCGAAGCGCACCGTGTCCTGCTGGCCGAACAGCAGCCTTTTTACCAGGTCCACGTTGCCCATGTCAGGGTCGAGGCGGTAGCGGCCGGGCTTCACGTGCGGCGGGTAGTCGTGGTGCTCGGCCACCCAGCGAAACGTGCCCACGTCCAGCAGCAGGTCATGCTTCTGCAGCGAATCGAGCACCGCCGCGTAGCCCGTGCCGGTGCGGATGTAGAGGTAGGCCGGGCCCTCGGCAAAGACCGTGACGTTGGGCCGGTACAGCAGTCGCCACACGGCGTAGCTGCCCACGCCCAGCAGGGCCAGCAGCAGCAGCAAGTAGGGAAGAAAGCGGCGGGAGGTGGGGTTGGGCATAGGCGAAGAAGCAGTAGCGCGAGCCTGGGGGCTCGCGTTTCCCGTCCCGTTAAAATTGTTCTGAGACGTGAAGGACAAAGTTCGCGCTACTTTCCTTGCACCAGCTCCGCCATTGCCGCCTCAAACGCGTCGCGTTCGGCCTGCCGCTGAATTTCGGTGGGGGCTGCTGCCCGCGACTCACAGTCGGGAATGGGGCAGCGCTCGCAGGTTTCGTTCACGATGCGGAAGGGCAGGGCCGGGTCGGCCAGGAAGCGGATTTGAGCCTTCAGGCTGTCGTCGCAGCGCAGGCCCACGGTCACGCTCAGGGCTACTTGCGTGGGCGTGCCGGCGCGGGCCAGCGTGAAGCAGAGGTACTCGTCGTCGGTGCCGAAGTAGCGGGACTTCTGGGCCCCGACCACCGTGACGGGCGCGGCGGCGGTGTCGGGCACGGGCAGGGCGCGGGCCTCGTTTATCAGGCGCAGGCTCACCCAGCGGCGGCAGTAATGCTCGTTCAGCTCGTTGCCGTGGGGGTTGTGCAGGCGGGCCAGGTGCAGCTCCTTGGTCAGCTCGAAGGGCGCGGCGGCGTCGGTTTGGTCGAAGCGCAGGAAGAACAGGCTTTGCAGCCCGAAATGGCGCGGCAGCAGCGTGGTGAGGCGCTGCATAAACATCTCGGGGCTCACGTCATACTGCGTCATGAGGTCGAGCAGCAGGTCCGGGTTCCACTTTTTGGCCCCGAACACCTTTTTCACGTCGCGCAGCAGGCTTTCCTCTTCCATCAGCAGCGCCCCGGCAAAGTACGAGGCCTTGAAATTGTTCAGCACCTCATCGAAGGTTCGCACCTGCGTGCTGCTGTTCACATACGGCCGCTCGCTCAGCTTCAGGTAGTTGAACGCCACCTCGCGGCCCAGCACAAACGCCTGCTGGCCCCGGCTCAGGCCCGGCCGCATCAGCAGGCGCCGGGTTTTGGGCTGAAACACGCTGCGCAGCCGCGCCTGGGTGGCCACGGCGTGCCGGCCCAGCGTCTCCCGGTCGATGGTGTAGCCGTATTCCTCCGTCAGCACGCGCTCCAGCTGGCTGAGGTCGAAGGGCGCGGCAGTGCTCAGCTGGTGGCTGCCCACGAAGGCCCGCACGTCCTGCTCCAGGTCCTCGAAGTAGTTGTCGTGCATTTCCTGAAACGAGCGCAGCGCGGCCAGAAACAGGTGCTCCTGGCGCATCTCATAGTTGCGCGCAATCTCGAAAATCGTGCTGATGAAGGCATTCATCCTTGCCGGCGCATTCGCAATCAGCTCAATGATGCGGGCCGGCTCCAGCCCGTACATCTCCAGCGGAAACTCCTTCAGCAGCTTGGAGTTGAGCAGCTCACCGATGGGCTCCAGCCGGCGCGGCAGCTCCAGCGAAGTCAGCTGGTCGTAGCGCACGTCCAGCGCCTTGCTCAGGCTCAGAATCTTGTCGGCCTTGGGGTACTTCTTGCCCTTCTCAATCTCATTCAGGTAGCTCACCGACACGTCGCACACCCGCGCCAGCTCGGCCGGGCTCAGGCTGCGCTCCTGCCGCAGCTCGCGCAGCTTCAAGCCAAAAATGAGGCGGACAACCTGACCGTGGTTCAACATAGCGGAAATAAAATTCTGGCATTGGCGGCAGCGGCAGTTCAGGGCAAAAACTGCCGCTGCTCGATGCAATTGCGTTTTTGACGAAGCTACGGCGACGCAGCTAAACACGGAGCTTTAGCGAATTTTATTTCATTAGCGAATTTTCGCTAATGAAATAAAATTCGCTTTGTATGTTTGCTTCCGGTCAGTGGTAAAATATGCCACTGACCGGCTGGTCACAGGGACTGGCAAAGCGAAAGGAATACTTCACTGCTCACTGCTCACTGACTACGCCATGGCATTCACCGACACCGCCCCAGCCCCGCTGCCCACCTTCCTCGCCCCCGAGCGGGTGAAGGTCATCGGCTCCTACTCGCCCGAGTATGCCGAAATCCTCACGCCCTCGGCCCTGGCCTTTGTGGCCGAGCTCCACCGCCGCTTCGACCCTACGCGCCAGGCGCTGCTGGGCCGCCGCCTCGAGCGCCAGACCGATTTCGAGGCCGGCATCCTGCCCGACTTTCTGCCCGACACCCGCCGCCTGCGCGAGCAGGACTGGACCGTGGCCCCGCTCCCGCCGGACCTGCTCGACCGCCGCGTCGAAATCACCGGCCCGGTAGAACGGAAGATGATTATCAACGCGCTGAACTCCGGGGCCAGCGTCTTCATGGCCGATTTGGAGGACTCCAACGCACCCACCTGGGACAATGTCCTCCAGGGGCAGATTAACCTGCGCGATGCCGTGCGGCGCACCATCTCGCTCAGCACGCCCACCAAGGAGTATAAGCTCAATGAAAAAACCGCCGTGCTCATGGTGCGCCCGCGCGGCTGGCACCTGGTCGAGAAGCACATTCTGGTCGATGGCGAGCCCATCAGCGCCGCGCTGCTCGATTTCGGCCTCTATTATTTCCACAATGCCCACGAGCTGTGCGCCCGCGGCACCGGCCCGTATTTCTACCTGCCCAAGCTGGAAAGCCACCTCGAAGCGCGCCTGTGGAACGACGTGTTCGGCTTCGCGCAATGGTCGCTGAAACAGCCCAAGTGCATCATCAAAGCCACCGTTTTGATTGAAACGCTGCCGGCCGCCTTCGAGCTGAATGAAATCCTGTACGAGCTGCGCGAGCACAGCGCCGGCCTCAATTGCGGGCGCTGGGACTACATTTTCAGCTACATCAAGCGGCTGGGCCTGAACCCGCAGTTCCGCCTGCCCAACCGCGCCGAGGTAACCATGACGGTGCCCTTCATGGCCGCCTACTCGGCGCTGGTCATCCAGACCTGCCACCGCCGGGGGGTGCACGCCATCGGCGGCATGGCCGCCCAGATTCCCATCAAGAACGACCCGGCGGCCAACGACGCGGCCCTGGAAAAAGTCCGGCAGGACAAAATCCGCGAAGCCACCAACGGCCACGACGGCACCTGGGTGGCCCACCCCGGCCTGGTGCCGGTGGCGCTGGATGTCTTCAACCGCCTCATGCCCGGCCCCAACCAAATCGAAAACAAGCGCCCTGACGTGCACGTCACGGCCGCCGACCTGGTGAAAGCGCCGGCAGGCAACATTACCGAAGACGGCCTGAAGCTGAACATCGACGTCGCCGTTCAATACCTCGCGTCGTGGCTGGGCGGCAACGGCTGCGTGCCGATTTACCACCTGATGGAGGACGCTGCCACGGCCGAAATCAGCCGGGCGCAGGTGTGGCAGTGGCTGCACACGCCCGGCACCGTGCTGGCCGACGGCCGCCCCGTAACCGCAGAGCTGTACCGCGCGCTGGTGCCCGGCCAGCTGGAAAAAATCAAAGCCCAGGTAGGGGAGGAGGCGTTTGCGAAAGGCCATTTCCTGAACGCCGCCCGGCTGTTCGACAAGCTGGTGATGAGCCGACAGTTCATCGAATTCCTGACCGTGCCGGCCTACGAGCAGCTGGCCTAAGATTCCCCACACTCCATTTCCTGAACTTCAACGAAAGCTGCCGGCCGGGCAGCCGGGCCTCGCCTTGCCCGTTCCCATCCTGCAAATCAGTACCCCAACCGTCCACCATTCAACCCCATTCCCATGAAAACCCAAGCCCAACGCGCCACCGAAATTGCCCAGGACTGGACCCACAATCCCCGCTGGATTGGCATTCAGCGCCCTTACTCGCCGGCCGATGTGGTGAAGCTGCAAGGCTCCGTCAGCATCGAATACTCGCTGGCCCGGCAGGGGGCCGAGCGGCTGTGGGAGCTGCTGCACGCGCAGGCATACGTGGCCGGCCTCGGGGCCCTCACCGGCAACCAGGCCGTGCAGGAGGTGCAGGCCGGCCTGCAGGCCATCTACCTCAGCGGCTGGCAGGTGGCGGCCGATGCCAACGGCGCCGGCCACATGTACCCCGACCAAAGCCTGTACCCCGTGGACAGCGTGCCGGCCGTGGTGCGCCGCATCAACAACGCCCTGCTGCGGGCCGACCAGATTCAGCACCTCGACGGGCGCTCGGATGTGCACTACCTCGCGCCCATCGTGGCCGATGCGGAGGCGGGTTTCGGGGGGAACCTCAATGCGTTTGAGCTGATGAAGATGATGATTGAGGCCGGTGCCGCCGGCGTGCATTTCGAAGACCAGCTTTCTTCGGCCAAGAAGTGCGGCCACCTGGGCGGCAAAGTGCTGGTGCCCACGCAGGAAGCCATCAACAAGCTGGTGGCTGCCCGCCTGGCCGCCGATGTACTGAACGTGCCCACGCTCATCGTGGCCCGCACCGATGCCGACGCGGCCGACCTGCTCACGGCCGACGTGGACCCGCGCGACCAGCCGTTCATCCTGCAGGAAGCCGAGCGCACCAGCGAGGGCTTCTACCGCATCCGCTGCGGAGTGGAGGCGGGCATTGCCCGGGGCCTGGCCTACGCGCCCTACGCCGATTTGATTTGGATGGAAACCTCGCACCCGGACCTGGGCGATGCCCGCAGGTTTGCCGAAGCCATTCATGCCCAATTCCCCGGCAAGCTGCTGGCTTACAACTGCTCACCTTCTTTCAACTGGGCCAGCAAACTGAGCGTGGAGCAGATGGAAACCTTCCGCGAGGAACTGGCTGCGCTGGGCTACAAGTTTCAGTTCATCACGCTGGCCGGCTTCCATGCCCTCAATACCAGCATGTTTGAGCTGGCCCAGGCCTACCGCCAGCGCGGCATGGCCGGCTATTCGGAATTGCAGGAGCGGGAATTTGCCCTGGCCAGGGACGGCTACCAGGCCGTGAAGCACCAGTCCTTCGTGGGCACCGGCTATTTCGATGCCGTGCAGAACGTGGTGACCAGCAACCAGACGAGCACCGCCGCGCTGGTGGGCAGCACGGAGGAGGCGCAGTTCTAGCGTAGCCGAACGGTCAGAAACCAGCCCGCCATGCTGAGCGCAGTCGAAGCATGGCGGGCTGGTTACGATGCCTGGTTCCTAAAAGGGCTCTGCCAGCGACGCGTAATCCTCGCCGTGCTTCCCAGCCGAATCCTTCAGCAATTGCTGCTGCCAGGGGCGCAGGGCGGCCGTCGCGCCCAGCTCGATAATGTCGGCAATGAGGCGGTTGCTGAGCACCATGTTGGCCAGGGTGGTGCCGTGGTCGGTGGCGAGGTGGCCTTTGAGGACGTTGAGCAGGGCTTCGCGGGCATCGGCGCGGGTGGCGGCGGGGCCGCTCAGGCGGCGCCGGAACGGAAACTTGCGCTGCTCGGGCGGCAGCGGCGCATCGGGCTCCAGGTCGGTGGTGCCAATGGCCAGGAGCTGCTCGGCGTAGGGCGAGCGTTTCAGCTCGGGGTGCAGGCCATTGGCGCCGCGCAGCTGCAGGGCGGTTTCGAGCGGGTTGCGGGTGAGCTCAGCCAGCCGGTCGTTGCTCAGCACGTGGTAGGGCGGGCGGTCGAGCTGCCGGGCCACGGCGTCGCGCAGCAGGTACAGCTCCCGGAAAACGGGCATTTCCTGCGGCGTGATTTTATACTTGGCCGCGTTGCGCGACCACGGGCGCGGGTCGTCGCGGCCGTAGCGCACGGCCTCCAGGGCCAGGTTTTCCTGGGCGGCCCAGTCGGCGCGGCCCAGCTCTTCGAGGCGGGCGCTGAGGTGGTCGGTGAGCTGAAACAGGTAGAGGACGTCGTTGGCGGCGTACTCCTTCTGGGCTTCGGTAAGCGGGCGCTTCAGCCAGTTCGATTTCTGTTCGCCCTTGTCCACCTCGAAGCCCAGCACGGCCTGAATGAGGCGGCCCAGCGAAATGTTGTTGTCTTCGGCGGCCAGCAGGGTAAACTGCACACTGGTGTCCACGATGTTGCGGCAGTTGACGCTGAATACCTCGTCGAGCAGTAGAATGTCCGACTTGCAGGAGTGGAACACCTTGGCCACGGCCGGGTCGCGGAGCACGGCAAACAGCGGCTCCAAATCGGCGGCCATGCTGGGCAGCGGCAGCGGGTCAATCAAATACACCTCCTGGCCGTCGAACACCTGAATCAGGGCCAGGTGGCGGCCGTAGCGGTGGCGCATGTCATCAAACTCCAAATCGATGCCGATGCGCGGCAGCGTGGCGAAATGCGCGGCGGCCGCTGCAATAGCGTCGGCCGTGGTGAGATAGTGAATAATGGGCATCGAAACAGAAAGGGAATCAGCACGGCCGGCCCGGCTGGGATTATCGGCGGTAAAGGTAGGGAAGGAAGCCGGGCGGTTCTTATTTAAAAAAGGATGGGCGTGGCGGCTACTCGTCCTCGTCGGTGCTGAAGTCCAGCGTGCGGGCCAGCGCCACGCCTTCGAAGGCAATTTCGTCCAGCAGCTCCGGCGCATCGGCCTCCAGGGTGCGGCCGAAGAGGTTGAGCAATTCTTCGCCTTCCTCGTTCACGTAGAGGTTTTCGTAGAGCCGGTCGAAGAGCTTGGCCTCGCGGCCGATGATGCGGTCGATGTCCTCCGGCGAGCGGGCTTCGGAGAGGGCGCGGTGCAGCACGTCGAGCACCTGGCGGCTCTCGTGGTGGTCGCCCAGCTCCGACACCAGCTTGAGCAGGCTCATGGCCAGGCCCAGGCGCACCTGCTCGAAGCGGAAGGAGCGCTGGGCCGGCGGCGCGGTGCGCAGCTGGTCGGCCGCGCGCAGGGCGGTGGGAGTAAGGTAATACTTCACGTCGTTGGGGGCGGTGAAGGCAAGGTGCAGCAGCTGTTCGTAAGGCGTCATGGAGATAAGGGGGCCGGAGCCGCAGCCGAAACCGGGCCGGGTAGGGTGCGTAAGCCAGAAAGCCGCAAGGTACGTGGTGCTGCCGGGTTGCAAGGGCTGCTGCCGTACCGCTGCTGCGCTTAGCTTTCCATCATTTAGCCTTTTCTTTCAGATGACGCACAAAACCAAATGGCTGTTTTTTGCCCCGTTGGGGCTGGTTACCATCGGCGCGGGGGCCAGCATGGTGCACTGGGCCGGCACCCTCAAAGACCGCAACGTGCCCACCCGGCAGTGGCTGGCGGCAGGCACGGCCGCGCTGGCGGTGCTCAATGCCGGCCTCAGCCTGTTTGGGCGCGGCGTGGTGGAGAAGGTGCTGCACGAAGTACGCGAAAAACCCGCTCAGGCGTAAAAAAAACAGCAACAAAAAGCCCCGGCCTTACGGGCCGGGGCTTTTGCTTGGAATGCAGAAAGGAACTAGTCTTGGAAAGGACTATTCGGTTTTGGCTTCCATTTTCTCGGTACCTTCGGCGGCCTTGCCGCTTACTTTATTGGCCGTGTGCTTCACGGCGTGGCCGGTTTTCTTGGCGCCGCGCTTGATGGCGTGGCCGGTTTTGGTGGCTACGTTGCCGGCGGCATCCTTCGTGTTGTCGAGGGCCTGGCCTACGTTGGTTTTACCGGTTTTGGTTACCACTTTGGTGGTGCCGTTGTCGCGCGTCTTCACTTCCGTAGTCGGAGTCGTTTGGGCGAAAGCGGTGGTGGCGAAGGTGGCAAGGGCGAGCAACAGGGTTACTTTTTTCATGGATTCAAAAGAAAGAAAAAGGGTGATGTGGGGCTTGTACGCGCCCCCATACCAAAGGTTGTGCCAGCAATCCGCTAGGATAAAATTGCAGTGCTCCGTACTGCCCGGACTAGCCCGGCAGCAGCAGCGAGCTGTCGCCGTAGCTCAGGAAGCGGTAGCCATGCGTCAGCGCGTGCTCATACACCGCCCGCCAGCCGGGGCCCAGCAGTGCGGCCACCAGCAGCAGCAGCGTGCTCTCGGGCTGATGAAAATTGGTGATGAGGCCGTCCGCGAGCCGAAACCGGTAGCCCGGCGCGATGAGCAGCCGCGTGCTGGCCTCCAGGGTATCGGTGCCGGTGGCGTCGAGGTGGTTGAGGAGCGCCGTGAGGGCCGTTTCGGGGCTTATTTGGTCAGCCACTTCGGCCATCTCGTACGGCTGCCACTGCGTTACCAGCAGCTCACGGGGGGCGTTTTCGAACTGCTGCAGCAGACCTACACCCAGCCAATACAGCGTTTCGAGGGTGCGCAGGCTGGTGGTGCCCACGGCAATGACCGGGCGCGGCCGGTGGGCCAGCAGCTGGCGCAGCAGCGCCGCCGTCACCAGAATGGGCTCGGTGTGCATGGGGTGGCCAGCCATGTGCTCGGCCTTCACCGGCTGGAAGGTGCCGGCCCCGACGTGCAGCGTAACGTGGCCCGTCGCGAAGCCTTTTTCCGTTAGCTCAGCCAGGATTTCGGGGGTGAAGTGCAGGCCGGCCGTGGGCGCGGCCACGGCTCCCTCGGCGGCGGCGTACACGGTCTGGTAGCGGATGGCATCGGCGGCCGTGTCGGGGCGGTCGATGTAGGGCGGCAGGGGCAGGTGGCCGGCGGCGCGCAGCACCTCGGCAAACGGCAGCCCGGCCGGCAGCCACCGAAAGTCAATCAATGCGGTGCCGGCTTCCTGCGCCTGGCGCTCGGCCCAGAGCGTGGCGGTCTGGCCGTCGGTGGTTTCAAAATCGAGGCTTACCGGGCCTTCTTTCCAACGGCGGCCGTTGCCCACCAGGCAGCGCCAGGTGCAGTGGCCGGTCTGCTGCAGGGCCAGCTCCAGGCTGCGGTGCGGGGCCACGGGCTCGAGGCAAAACAGCTCGACCTGCCCACCGGTGGGCCGCCGGGCCAGCAGCCGCGCCCGCACCACGCGGGTGTCATTAAAGACAAGAAGCGCGCCGGGCGGCAGCTCGCCGGGCAGGTCGCGGAACTTTTTATCGGAGATAACGCCGGCCCGGCTCACCAGCAGGCGGCTGGCGGCGCGGTCGGGCAGGGGCTCGGGCGCGATGCGCCCGGCGGGCAGCGGGTAGGTGAAATCGTGGATGGAAAGCTGGCGCGGGTCGGGGTTCATGCCCGCAAAGGTCGTAACGGCTACTTCTTAAACAGCAGCAGGTGCTGCTGCGGCAGCGTTTCGATGGAATCGGCCAGCGTGAGGCCGATGGCGGCCATTTCCTTGCGGGCCTGCGCCACGCTCATCTTGTGAATGCGCTTGATGGGCACGCTGGGGTCTTCGGCGCGGTACTCCACCAGCGCCAGGCGGCCGGTGCCGGGGCGCAGGGCCCGCCGAATGGCGCGGCCCATCTCGCGCGGGTGGTCGAACTCGTGGTAGGCATCCACGATGAGCACCAGGTCCACGCTGTCGCGGGGCAGGGCGGGGTTGGTGGTGGTGCCCAGCACGGGGCGCACGTTGCGAACCTTGAGCTTGCGCCTGTTGTCCTGCAGCGCGGTTATCATCTCGGGCTGAATATCCACGGCCAGCACCTCGCCCTGGGGCACGCGTTTGGCCAGCTGAAAGGAGAAAAAGCCCGTGCCCGCGCCAATGTCGGCCACCACGTCGGTGGGCTTCAGTCTCAGCTCGTTCAGCAGAATATCGGTGCCTTCTTCCTGCTTGCGGCCGTTGCGCTCCAGCCAGCTGGCGCCCTCGTGGCCCATGACGTGGGCAATCTGCCGGCCCAGGTAGTAGGTGCCAATGCCGTTGGGGTCGCGCGGCGAAGCGGTTTCGTAGCCCGTGGTGTCGGGCACGGCCACGGCCTGCATGCGCCGCTCCGAGAGGGCCGAAGGCCGGGTTTCGGCCGGCAGCTGGGTGCAGCTCAGCACCAATAAGCCAGCTCCCGTGCTCAGTCCCACAACCCCCGTTACCCGTTGCCAGGCTGAAACATAATACTTCATACGAATCGCAAGTAAGCACATTTGGGGTATTAACAGCAATTGCGGGAGCGGCGTTCAGCCAGACCGGACCGGGCCGACGCCGGGCCGGCGGCAACACGCTGAATAGCTGTCGGCTTGTTTCGGGGGCCAAGAAAAAAATATTGAGATAATCGCCCATTTGTTGTTTTGGCCGTAGAACGGGCATTATCGCCTGTTTTCCATTACCCGCTTACCCATTACCCGCTTACCCATGAAAAACCCATTCTCTGCATTCACCAAGCTTGTTGCCGTGGCGGCCTGCGCCCTCACCCTGGGCAGCTGCAACCGGGCCGAATATGCCATGCTGCCCAAAGGCGCCTCGTACCACGGCGTAGCCCGCGCCTCGACCCCCGTGCCTGCCGCGCCCAGCGCCGCCACGCCCGAAGCTGCTGCCCGTGAAGCCGTTGCCGCCGAGGCCGTAGCAGCAGCCCCTGCCGCCACGACCAATGCCGTTCCCACGCCCGCCAGGGCTCCGCAGAAAGCAGCTGCCAAGCCGGCTGAGCCAACGGTTGCTAAGGCGCTCAGCCCGGCGGCCGCTGCCGCTGCTCCCGAAGCGGCTCCCGCGCCCAAAGTAAATGCCCTGCAGCGCCTGGCGCTGAACAAAGTGACCCGCAAGCTCGACAAGGCCATGCACAAAGCCACTGCCCGCCAGCACGACAACACGGCTTCGACCGCGCGCGGCGGCATCGATGGCAATCTGCGCATCGGCCTTATCCTGCTGCTGGTGGGCCTGCTGCTGGGCCTCATCAATGGCCTGATTGGTTCCATCGTCGCCATCATCGGCCTGATTTTCATCGTGCTTTGGCTGCTCGACCAATTGTAAGTCCTGCCCGGTTTTCTTCAACATAAAAGGCCCGCTCAGTTCGCTGAGCGGGCCTTTTTCGTGAGCAGGCTGGGCCAGGAATTACATCGGGTCCACGTCGGCCACCAGGCGGGCCTGCTTGAACTCCTTCTGGTCGCGCACCACGTCCATGGCTTCGCAAATCATCTGTTTGGCGTGCTTGAGCACGGTGTGGGCGCGGTCGAGCTTAATGGTGATTTCCTGCAGGTAGAAGTTGCGAATGCGGAAGATGTAGGGCGCTTCGGGCCCCAGCACGGCGGCCCGGCCCAGGCGGTCCACCAGTTCCTGCGTGAGCAGAATGGCGGCGGCCTCACCCACGTTCTGGTCGATGTGCTTCACCGTCATCTTGATGACGCGCATGAAGGGCGGGTAGCCGTGCTCGTGCCGCTGCACGATTTCGTAGTTGTAGAACTCGATGTAGTCGTTGCGGATAACCTTGTCAAAAATCACCTGCGTGGGGTCGGCCGTCTGAATGATGACCTTGCCCTTTTTGCCCTTGCGCCCGGCCCGGCCGCTCACCTGCACAAACATCTGGTAGGCCCGCTCGTGGGCCCGGAAATCGGGGTAGTGGATGATGCTGTCGGCGTTGATTATGCCCACCAGACTCACGTTGGCAAAGTCGAGGCCCTTGGTCACCATCTGGGTGCCTACCAGCACGTTGGTGGTCTGCTTCTCGAAGTCGGCGATGATTTGCTGGTAGCTGTTTTTGGCGCGGGTGGTGTCCAGGTCCATGCGCTGCACGTTGGCCTGCGGCAGCATGATTTTGAGGTCGTCCTCAATCTTCTCGGTGCCGAAGCCCTGGGTTTTCACAGCCCGGGAGCCGCAGGCGGGGCACTTGCTCACCATGCTGTCGTGGTAGCCGCAGTAGTGGCAGCGCAGCTCGTGGCTGTGCTTGTGGTAGCTCAGGCTCACGGCGCAGTTGGTGCATTTCGGTATCCAGCCGCAGTCCTGGCAGGCCACCACCGGCGCGTAGCCGCGCCGGTTCTGAAACAGGATGACCTGCTCCTTCCGGCCCAGGGTGCGCTCCACCTCGCCCAGCAGGTCGGCGGTGAAGTGGTTGTGCATGGTCTTTTGCTCGCGGGCCTTGCGGGTGTCCACCAGCTCAATCTCCGGCATGCCGGCCTCGCCGAAGCGCTTGGTGAGGCTCACCAGGCCGTAGCGGCCCTGCTTGGCCTGGTAGTAGGTTTCGACGGCCGGCGTGGCCGAGCCGAGCAGGGTTTTGGCGCCCTGGAAATTGGCCATCATCAGGGCTACTTCGCGGGCGTTGTAGCGCGGGGCGGGGTCGTACTGCTTGTAGCTCGACTCGTGCTCCTCGTCCACGATTATCAGCGACAAGTTATCGAAGGGCAGAAACACCGCCGAGCGCACGCCTACTACCACCTGAAAGCGGCCCGAGAGCACGCCGTTCCACACTTCCACCCGCTCGTTGTCGGAGAATTTGGAGTGGTACACGCCCAGCCGCGAGCCGAACACGCGCATCAGGCGCGTCACAATCTGGGCCGTGAGGGCAATTTCGGGCAGCAGGTAGAGCACCTGCCCGCCGCTCTCCATGGCCTTGCGGATGAGGTCGATGTAAATCTCGGTTTTGCCCGCGCCGGTCACGCCGTGCAGCAGCACGATTTCCTTCTCGCCGAAGTGGGCCATGACTTCATCGCGCGCGGCGGTCTGGGCCTCGGTGAGGGAAAAATTCAGCTGGATGGCCCCGTCGTTATCCATCGGAAAACGGCTCACAATCACGTCAAACTGCTCCAGCACCCCGTTTTTGATGAGCGTGCTCACGGCCGAGGCCGACAGGTGCGGGCTGCTGGCCAGGTAGGCTTTCTCGATGCCGTTCTGGTTGGCGTGCTCGTTCTGGTACACGGGCACGCGCTGCAGGTATTTCATCAGCACATCGAGCTGCTTGGGCTTGCTGGTCAGGGTTTCGAACAGCTGTTCCAGCGAGGCTTCGGACACGAAATGGTGGGCCAGCCGCACCTTTTTCACCACTTTGGGCGCGTACTTGTCGGCCGTGTGCTCGAAGAGGAAAATCACGTCCTTGTGCATCAGCGACTTGATGACCTTGTGGAAGGACGTGATGCCGAGCAGGTCGCCTACTTCGGTAAACGTGAGGGCCTTGCCGTCCTCCACGGTGCCCAGCGCGTCCACAATCAGCTCTTCCTGCGGGGTGAGCGGGTACTCGTTTTCCTCGCGCGAAAAGCCGGGGTGCAGCTGAATGCGCGACTCGGAGCTGAGCTTGAGGGCCGAGGGCAGGGCCGCGTTGATGACCTCGCCGATGGTGCACATATAATAGTCGGCCATCCAGCGGAACAGCTGGAGCTGCGGCTGCGTGACCACGGGCGCATCGTCGATGAATTCGAGGATGTACTTGGCCTGGTAGTCTTTGGGCGCGGTTTCGTGCACGGCGGCCACGATGCAGCTGAGCGTCTTTTTGGCCCCAAACTGCACAATGACCCGGCCCCCGATAACCACGCTGTCGTTCAGCTCAAACGGCACCCGATAGGTGTAGAGCCGGGGCAGGGGCAGGGGCAGAATAACGTCGGCAAACAGGGTAACCCGTTCGGCAGCAGGCGCGGCGACGGGCGAAATGAAATCAAGCGTAAGACTCAAAGCGGCAAGTAGGGCAGGGGCGAATAGTAAAGATAAAGCCGCCGGCCCCCGTTGCCCAACCCCAAAGCCCCGGCATAAGTTGCCCGCCCCGGCCCACCAGTTTGCCTGACTTGGCTTTCGGGACCGGCCAGGTCCCGGGCCGCCAATACTCCTCTCCGCAGCCAGAATGCATTGAATGTATATTACTAAATATTGCGTTGATGGCTGGATTTTTGCTGGGAAATTTATAGCTTGGGCAGCATAGGCTCAGTCCCACGCGGCGCGCTGTTGATTTCCCTTTCCCCCACTTCTCTTCTTCTTTCTTTGTTATGAAGCAAAAACTACGGTTATTCATCCATCGGACCTCGCTGGTGTGGGCCTTGCTGCTGTTTCTGAGCGGCAGGGCCCATGCCCAGGTGGCCAACGACGACTGCGCCACCGCCGTCGGCCTTACCACGTCCAGCGTCTGTACCGTGCCCGTGAACGGCACCGTGGCCGCCGCCACCCAGAGCCTGGCGCCCACCACGGCCTGCGGCATTGGCCTCACTTCGGCGCTGGATGTGTGGTACAGCTTCACGGCCACCAGCACCACGCATCTGGTAACACTGGCCCCGCGCTTTGCGGCTATTCTGGATGTGCGCTCCGGCTCCTGCACTGCCTCGACCAGCGTTTTCTGCACCACCATTGCCAACAACAACACCGCCGCCGTGTCGGTGGGCGGGCTGGTGAGCGGGCAAACCTATTTTATTCGGGTCTATCCGGCCACCAACACGCCGCCCACGGGCATCAGCAGCACGTTTGCGCTGTGCATCGGGCAGGGAGCCTCGGGGCCGAACAACGACGACTGCGCCGGGGCCATCACGGTGCCGGTGAATACCAGCGGCACCTGCACCAGCACCGTAAGCGTCGATAACACCCTGGCCACGGCCAGCGCAGTGGGCTCGACGCCGACCTGCGCCAGCTACCAGGGCGGCGACGTGTGGTTTTCGGTGACGGTGCCCACCGGTGGGGCCGTGACCGTACAAACCGTGCCAGCCACCACCGGAACCGATATCGGCGACACGGGCATGGCCATGTATTCGGGCACATGCAGCAGCTTGGTTGAGCTGGGCTGCGACGACGACGCGGCGGGCAACCTCAAGTCGCTGCTGACCTTCTCGGGCCGCACCCCGGGCGAAGTGCTGTACGTGCGGGCGTGGGGCTACGGCGGCCGGGTGGGCACGCTGGCCGTGTGCGCCACGGCCCCGGCCCCGCTAACCAACGACAACTGCGCCGGCGCGGTGGCGCTGCCCGTCGCCACGGCCTGCACCACCCCGGTAGCCGGCACCGTGAACGGGGCCACGCAGTCGCTGCCCGTCACTGCCAACTGCGGCTTTGCCACCACGGCCAACGACGTGTGGTACAGCTTCACGGCCGGCGGCGCTACCCAGACGCTCACATTCACGGGCGGCTTTCAGGCCGTCGTTGACGTGCGCTCGGGCACCTGTGCCAGCTCAAACAGCCTGTTCTGCGGCACCACGTTCACGGGGCAGCCGCTCACCCTGACCGGCCTGACCAGCGGCCAGGCCTATTTCCTGCGGCTGTATCCTAACAACAATGCCGTGCCGCCGGCCAGCGCACAGTTCACGCTGTGCCTCACGGCCGGCCCCACGCCAGCCGCCAACGACGAGTGCGCCACTGCGGTGGCGCTGCCCGTCGCCACGGCCTGCACCACCCCGGTAGCCGGCACCGTGAACGGGGCTTCGCAGTCGTTGCCGGCCTCTGCTACCTGCGGCTTCACCACCACGGCCAACGATGTGTGGTACAGCTTCACGGCCGGCGGCGCCACCCAGACGCTCACATTCACGGGCGGCTTTCAGGCCGTCGTTGACGTGCGCTCGGGCACCTGCGCCAATACCACCAGCGTATTCTGCGGCACTACCTTCACCAACCAGCCGCTCACCATCAGCGGCCTGACCAATGGCCAGACGTATTACCTGCGGCTGTATGCCAATGCCACCATCCCGCCGCTGCCGGCCAACTCGGCCTTTACGCTCTGCCTCACGCCCGGCCCCACGCCGCCGGCCAACGACGAGTGTGCCGGCGCCATTGCCCTGACGGTGAGCACCGTGTGCACCCCGCAGGCCGGCTCGATAGCCGGCGCTTCGCAAAGCCTGCCGCCCACCACGGGCTGCGGCTTCGCTACCAACGCCAACGACGTGTGGTACAGCTTTACGGCCGGCGGCACCACGCAAACGCTGACCTTCACCGGCAACTTCGGCGCGGTGATTGACGTGCGCTCGGGCACCTGTGCCAGCACCAGCAGCATCTTCTGCGGCACCACGTTCACCAACCAGCCGCTCACCATCAGCGGCCTGACCAGCGGCCAGCCCTACTTCCTGCGGATTTTTGCCAACTCGACGGTGCCGCCGCTGCCGACCAACTCGGCCTTTACCGTTTGCCTCACGCCCGGGGCGGCCGCGGCCGCCAACGACGACTGCGCCGCCGCCGTGGCCGTAGCCGTGGTGCAGAACTGCGCCAACTCGACCAACGGCACGGTGGTAGGGGCTTCGCAGTCGCTGCCGCCGTCGGCTTCCTGCGGCACCGTGACCACGGCGGCCGATGTGTGGTATAGCTTCGTGGCCGGCAGCGCAACCCAGCAAATCACTCTCAATCCGCGCTTTGCAGCGGTGCTGGATGTGCGCTCGGGCACCTGTGCCAGCTCTGCCAGCGTGTTCTGCACCACGGTTTTTGCCGGCAATACCGCCGGCACGGTGGTGGGTGGCCTTACCAGCGGCCAAACGTATTTCATCCGCATCTACGCCAATGGCCCGGTTCAGCCTCTGCCGGCCAACGCCACGTTTACGCTGTGCGTGAGCCCGGCCCCCACGCCGCCGGCCAACGACGAATGCGCCGGCGCGGTAGCCCTGACAGTGGGCGCAGCCTGCACGGCCCCGGTAAACGGCACGGTCGAAGCGGCCTCGCAATCGTTGCCCGTTACCCTGAGCTGTGGCTTTGCCACTACCGCCGGTGATGTCTGGTATCGTTTTGTGGCAAGCAGCACGGCCCAGCTCGTCACGCTCAACGCACGCTTCGCGGCGGTAATTGATGTGCGCTCGGGCACCTGCGCCAACTCGACCAGCGCTGCCTGCCTCACCGTGCTGCCCAACACCACGACGGGGACCAGCATTGGCGGCCTCACCGTGGGCCAGACGTATTACCTGCGCATTTATGCCAATGCTACCGTGCAGCCCACGGCGGCCAATGCTACCTTCAGCATCTGCCTGACCACGCCGCCGCCGCCGCCCGCGAACGACGACTGCGCGGGGGCCATCAACATCCCGGTGCAGTTCGGCACCACCTGCATCAGCCAGACCAGCGCCGACAATACCGATGCCACCGGCAGCACCGGCGCACCGGCTCCCACCTGTGCCAATTACCTGGGCCGCGACCTGTGGTTTTCGGTCACGGTACCCGCCTCCGGCACCGTGACGGTGCGTACCGTGGTGCCCACCACGGGCACCGACGTGGGCGACACGGGCATGAGCATCTACTCGGGTTCCTGCACGGCGCTGACGGCACTTGGCTGCGATGACGACGGCGCCGGCAGCCTCAAATCCCTGCTGACGCTCACCGGCCGCACGCCCGGTGAGGTGCTCTACGTTCGGGTGTGGGCCTACGGCGGTCAGCGGCTGGGTACGCTGGCCGTGTGCGCCACGTCGCCCACCAACTGCGCCACGCCCACCACGCCGGCCGCCGCCAGTGTCACGGCCACCACTGCCCAGCTGAGCTGGCAGCCCGGCGGTACGCCGGCCGCTGGCACTACCTACACGGTAGAGTATGGCTTGCAGGGTTTTGCGGTGGGCACCGGCACGGTAGTGACCGGCCTCACCACGGCCGGCACGCAGCTCACCAGCCTGCAGCCCGGCACGGCCTACTGCTTCTACGTGCGCCAGGACTGCCCCGGCGGCAACGGCAGCAGCGCCTACGCCGGCCCGGTCTGCTTCACCACGCCCTGCGCCGTGCCCACCGGCCTGGCGGCCACCGCCGTTACTACTTCCACCGCCAACCTGAGCTGGCAAACGGCCGGCACCCCGCCCACCGGCACTACCTATACCGTGCAGTATGGCCCCCAGGGCTTTGTATTGGGTACCGGCACGGTCATTTCCGGGGCTACTGCCACGAGCTTCCAGCTTACGGGCTTGCAGCCCGGCACGGCCTATTGCTTCTATGTGCGGCAGGACTGCCCCGGCTCGACCGGCAGCGGCGCGTATGCCGGGCCCACCTGCTTCACCACGACTGCGGCCTCGGGCAACTGCGCCAACCCAACCGGCCTCACCGCTACGCCCACGGCTGCCAGTGCGCAGCTGGTTTGGCAGCCCGGCGGCACGCCTGCTGCGGGCACTACCTACACGGTGCAGTATGGCCTTCAGGGCTTTGTGCTGGGCACGGGCATCACAGTCGGCAGCATTGGCAGCCCCAACTACCTGCTTACGGGCCTGGCAGCGGCTACCGGCTACTGCTTCTACGTGCGGCAGGACTGCCCCGGCACGGCTGGCAGCAGCGCGTTTGTGGGCCCAATCTGCTTCCAGACGCTGACCACCGGCGGCAGCCTGACCAACGACGACCCCTGCGGCGCGCTCACGCTGGTGCTCACGCCCAGCGGCAGCCCCCTGCAGCCCATCTCGGGCACCAACGTGGGAGCTACCACCAGCGTCCAGCCGGGCATTGGCGCCCCCACCTGCTCGCCCTCCACTGCACCGCGCGACGTATGGTTTGCCATGACGCCGGCGGCCGGCGTCACCTCGGTCACGCTCACCCTGACGGGCGCACCGGCCGGCATGGTGCGCGTATTCACCGCGCCCAACTGCACCAGCGGGCCCTTCACCCTGATTTCCTGCCGCAGCAGCGGGGCCAACAACACCAGCCTGGGCACCATCACCCTCACAGGCCTCACGCCGGGCACCCGCTACCTGCTGGCCGTGAGCGGCTATGGCACGGCCGATGCGCAGGGGGGCTTCACCATCAGCGGGGCCGTGCCCACGGCTGCCCGCGCGCAGGTCGATACCAATGCGCTGCTGGTGTACCCCAACCCGAGCAGCACCGGCCAGCTCACCCTCAAGTTGAGCAATGCCACGGCGCGGCCTTCCACCATCAGCCTGATTAATGCGCTGGGGCAGGTGGTGCGTACCGCCACGCTGGCCGGCGGCACCACCGAGCACACGCTGACCACCCGCGACCTGGCCACCGGCCTCTACACGGTGCGGGTAGTAAGCGGCGCCGATGTATTCACGCGAAAAGTGACGCTGGAATAGCCGTTGCAGTCTCAACCAAAAAAAGGCTCCGGGCATTGTCCGGAGCCTTTTTTTATGGGTAGACGAAGGCTTACGCCTGGGCCAGCGCCGCGCGCGCGCCGGCCGGGCTGAACACCGGGGCCAGACAGGCTGAATTGCGGCAGACATGCACGGCCGTGCGGTGCTGCGGGTCCGGCTTCAGCAGCTTCAGCAGCGGCAGGGCCGAGGAATGCTCGGTGCCACTCAGCACGGTATCGAACAGGAACTGCCGGCTTATTTCCTCCCGAAACTCATCGGCCTGCGGCCCGATGATGGATACCTCGGCCCCTGGCCGCAGCAGCGCCGCATACAGCGAAGCCCAGTTGGTGAGGTGCTGCGGCTCTTTCACCACCAGGTGCCGGACCTGGGCCAGCATTGCCGCCGCCAGGTCCACGTATTGCGCCTTTTCGAGGTGGCGGCCCAGGCGGCGGAGGTTGTGCGCCATGATGGAGTTCGAGGCCGGAATGACGTTATCGAACAGCTCTTTTTTGCGCACGATGAGCGGCTCGGCGCTGCTGTCGGTATAGAAAAACTGCGTTTCGGCCGGGTCGAAAAAATTGCTGAGCACGTATTCCGTCAGCTTTTCAGCCTCGCGCAGCCATTTTTCCCCGAAGCTCACCTCGTATAAGCTGACGTAGGCCTGAATAACCAGCGCATAGTCTTCCAGAAAGCCGCTGATGCTGGCCCGGCCGTTCTTGCAGGTGCGAAACAGCCGCTCTCCCTCGCGCAGATTGGCCTCAATGAAGCGGGCGTTGTGCTCGGCCATGGTCAGAAATTCGGGCTCGCCGAAGGCGCGGTAGGCATCCGTCAGGCCCTGCAGCATCAGGGCATTCCAGCCGGTCAGCACCTTGTCGTCGAGGCCCGGGCGCGTACGGGTCGCCCGCACGGCCATTATTTTCTGCTTCCAGCCCGCCACCAATTCCGGCACCACGCCGGGAGCCAGCTGGTGGGCCGTGGCGAAGGCTTCGTCGGTTTCGCGGCGGTGCAGAATGTTGCGGCCGTGCTCCCAGTTGCCCAGCGCCGTGCAGTTGTAGTAGTCCGAAAACAGCGGCTCCTCGTCGCCCAGAATATCGCGCAGCTCTTCTTTGGTAAAGACGTAAAACTTGCCTTCTTCGCCCTCGCTGTCGGCATCGAGCGACGAGTAGAAGCCGCCCTCGTCATTGGTCAGCTCCAGCCGCACAAACTCGATGGTGTCGTACACCGTTTCCCGAAACAGCTCATCCTGCGTGAGTTGGAAGGCTTCGCTGTACAGGCTCACCAGTTGGCCGTTGTCGTACAGCATTTTCTCGAAATGCGGGGCCAGCCATTCGCCATCCACCGAATAGCGCGCGAAGCCGCCGTGGGCCTGGTCATAAATACCGCCCCAGGCCATTTCGCGCAGCGTAAGCACTGCCTGGTCCAGCACGGCCCGGCTGCCGCTGATGGCGTGGGCCCGCAGCAGAAACCGCCAGATGCTGGGCATCGGAAACTTCGGGGCGCGGTTCATGCCGCCGTGCTCCCGGTCGAATTGCACCCCCAGGTTATACACCAGCAGCTTGAATTCTTCCTCCGAAACCCCCGCCGGGCCGGTTTCCGGCGCCACGCCAATGGCCTGCAAAGCCGAGTAATCGGCTTCCTGGGCCGCGTTGCGGTTGTGGGCCCCGTACTTGGTCAGCTCACTCGTGCCAATCACCTCCATAAACCGCTCGGCCGACTGCTCCAGCTCGGCGCGGTGCTCGCCCGCGTAGGCCTCGCCAATGTTAGTCAGCAGCTTCACCCAGTTCCCTTTCGGGAAATACGTGCCGCCGTAAAACGGCTTCGCCTCGGCCGTCAGAAACACGTTCAGCGGCCAGCCGCCCTGCAGGCCCATGGCATGGAGCGCATCCATGTAAATCTGGTCCACGTCGGGCCGCTCCTCCCGGTCCACCTTGATGCACACAAAATGCGTGTTCATCACCGCCGCTACAGCTTCATTTTCAAACGATTCGCGCTCCATGACGTGGCACCAGTGGCAGGCCGCGTACCCGATGCTCACCAGAATCGGTTTCTGCTCGGCTTTGGCGCGCCCCAGCGCCTCCGGCCCCCACGGGTACCAATCCACCGGATTGTGGGCGTGCTGTTGCAGGTAAGGACTGGTTTCCTCGGCGAGGCGGTTGGTGTGCGATGCTGCGTGGGCCATGGTGAATGGGGTAGGAGAGGGACTGAAACACCAAACCCGGCGAAAAGGGCCGGGTTTGGGAAAATTTTACCGAAGAAAATCAAAAACCGATGCACCCGTTACGATGCTGACTTCCGGGGTGATTTGGGCTTCGCAGGCGTTGTTTTAGTGGCCGCTGCTTTGGGCGTCTTCACTTTCGCCGGAGGTGCTGCAGCGGCCGGCTCATCAATGGCCGGCTTGGCCGCGGGCTTCCTGGTGCTGGCTTTGGCCACTGGCCTGGCCGCTTCGGCCGGGGCGGAAGCCGCAGCGGGAAGCGCTGCTTTCGCTGGCGCTTTGGCTGCTTTTTTCACGGCGGCTTTGGCCGTGGGTTTCGGCTCCGCCTGCGCTGGTTCGGCTGGGCTTGCCGGTGCTTTGGGCTGGGTAGAAGCTTTGGTTTTCGACGCTGCCCTGGCTTTGGGCTCGGCTGCCGCTACCGCCGGGGCCACTGGCAGCAGGGGTGCAGCTGCTGCTTCGGCTTTCACTGCCGCCTTCTTTTTTGCCGACGCTTTGGCTGTCGGTTCCTGCTTTGCTGCTGCTTTAGGGGCCATTTTGGCGGCCGGTACCCCCGGCTCTACCAGCGAAGCCGAGGAACCCATGAGGCGGCCCGCGGCCACCTGCGTTCGCACGGCGGCTGGGTCCGGCACGGGCACTACCGGGGTATCAACTGCCGGCTTCTCCGCCCGCGCTCCGCTGATGGCGCGGCTTTTATTGCGCCGCGCCGGCTTGGCAGTGGTAGTAGCCGGGTTTTCTGCCGCTACGGCAGTTGCCGCCTGCCCATCCCTGGGTAGCGCGGCCACTGGCAGCGCCTCCCGGCGGGTATCCGCGCGCACCGGTTCTGGTGTCGGGGAAGCCGGCCCGGAGAGCTGGGCAGCCGTTGCCAGAGGCAAGTCGGAAACCGTGGGCGAAGGCAAGGCAGACGCGCCGATTTCCGCACTGTTTTCGGACAGCCCGGCATTTGCGGATTTTTTCTTCTTGCGGTTCCGGCTGTTGCGCGAAGAGGCCGCTGTGGGCTCACTGGCTGTCTCGCTGCCCGTTGCTTCGGGCAGCGCAACGGCTGGTGTGGCAGCTACGGGCACAATGGCCGGCGGCGTCGGCAGTTCCGCATCGGCCGGCTGAGGTTCCGCCACGGCTTCACCGGGCGGCGCCGCAAACAGCGCGACGCGGGGCACCCGGCCTGCTTCGTTGCGCCGTCCGCCGCGTTTCACGGGTTGCGATTTCACGATAACGCTCGATTTCTGCGTTTCCGGCCGTGCAGCTGGTGCTTCTGCTTCCAAAGCCGGGGCTCCCTCCAAGGCCGTGCCGGATGCAGGCTGCTGGTCTTCAGGCAGGCCCATTTCGGCCGCCAGCCGCAAGGCGTGCTTGCGGGCCGTGCGCTTGGCCCCGCCGCGTGAGCGGCGCTTCTTTTTCTTGGCGGGCTCCGGTGCGGTAGCCATTTCCGCGCCGGTAATGGCAGGGGTTGGCTCCAGCTGCGCTTCCAGTCCGGCCTCAATGGCAGCCAGTGCCTCGGCCGCCGCCGCCGGAACCAGCGTTGGGGCTGCCACGGGTTCGCCGCTAAGCGCCGCCGTTTGAAACTGCTCGTTCTCGGTTTGCGATTCCCGCTGGCCTTTGCCGCGTCCGTCGCGCCGCCCGCGCTCCGGCCGGGCCGCCCGTTGCGCCCGAAACTCCTCCGGCGACAAGCGCGGTGTCCGCGCCGGAGCCGCTGCCGACTGGCCCAGTGTGGCCGCCAGCGTAGCATCGGCCGCATCCGCCACTTCCGAATCCGGCGGAATTACCCGCGTCACCGTCGAAACGGCTGCGTATTCCCCGATGTCAATCCGCTCTTCGTCGTCTTCCAACTCCACCACCGGCTCTGGCTGGCGTGGCTCCGGCAGTGCGGCAAGGCGCGTTTGCACCGTGCGCAGCTCATCGGCCACATCCACTTTGCGCAGGCTCAACTGCTCCAGCTTCTCGCGGGTGCTTTCCAGAAATTGCCGGTGCTCGGGCGCGCCTTCGTGCAGCGGCCGGTGGCTCAGCGACTGCCGCACCGCCGCCCATTCCTTACGGAACCGGCCAAAATCCGCATCGAAATACGCCCGGGCAAACTTCTCCCAGATGTAATCCTCCGCCACTTCCGACGGATGCAGCATATCGGACGCATAAAAGCGGTAGTCGCGCAAGTCGTCCACCAGCAGCTCATAAGCCGGGAAATACGCCACACCCGGCAGCAGGTCGCTCACAATGTGCGTGGCCAGCCGCAGTACCGATTTGCTCACCGCATTCAGCTGCAGCGTGTCTTTCAGATGCCGCACCGGGCTCACCGTCAGCACAAAGCGCAAATCCGGGTTGATGCGCCGCAGGAAAGCGTGCGTTTCGGCCAGCGCGTTGATGATTTCATCCGGCGTCAGCAGCTCGCGCACAAACAGGTCGGCCGGCTGCTTGTGGCAATTGCTCACCAGCTCGCCGGTTTCGCGCAGGCGGTAGGCCCAAGCGGTGCCCAGCGTGAGCATCACCACATCGGCCGTGCGCAAAAAGTCGCCCGTTTGCCGCACCACTTCCTGAATGTATTGCAGCAGCTCCACCGGCGAATCGGCCCCCACGCTGCCGTGCAGGTCGTAGCTCTGCCAGCGGCCGCGCGCCTGCACCAGGTGGCGCTGCCAATCCACGTCTTCGCCCGCCGCTGCCCGCAGCAGCCGGGCCAGCGCCAGCGGCTGAAACACCGTGCCAAACGGATTCACCCGCGTTTCTACCTTATTGGCCACCAGCCGGGTGCCGATGCTGTCGGCAAAGCACGAGCCCATGGTCAGCACTCGTGCCGTGCGTGCCAGCTGGCCAGCGGCCGGGGCAATTGTCAGTTCAGTTCTAAACATTAAAGCAAAAATAGCCCGCCGCCGGACTCTGGCCCGAAAAGCGGAATAAAAAAAGCCCCACCGGCAGGCAGGGCTTTTTCAGGATGGCGAAGAGAAGCCGATACTACTCGGCTACCACGCGGAAATTCACCGTGTGCTTCACTTCTTTGTGCAGGTTGGCCGTAGCGGTGTAGTCGCCAGCCGAAGCCGGCTCCTGGTCGAACGACAAACGCTTGCGGTCCACGTCCACGCCCTTGGCTTTCAGCGCGTCGGCCAATTGCAGGGTGGTTACGCGACCGAAGATTTTGCCGCTCTCGCCCACCTTGGCAGGAATTTCCAGCACCATGTCACCAATCTGGTCGGCAATGGCCTGGGCGTCACCTTTGATTTTGTCGGCTTTGTGAGCGGCCTGGCGCACGTTCTCGGCCGTGATTTTTTTGTTGGTCTTGTCGGCCAGCATGGCCAGGCCCTGCGGCAGCAGGAAATTACGGCCGTAGCCCGATTTCACGGTCACGATGTCGTTCTTGTACCCGAGGCCCTTAACGTCGTCTTTGAGGATGATTTCCATTTCTTGATGAGATGTGAGACACGAGACATGAGACCTGAGAAAAGGGGCGAACCCAACCTTGCTCAAATTCTAATGTCTAACGTCTCATGTCTAAAGTCTATTTCAGGGCGTCGGCTACGTACGGCATCAGGGCGAGGTGACGGGCCTTGGCGATGGCCTGGGTCACTTTGCGCTGGAATTTCAGGCTGGTGCCGGTGAGGCGACGGGGCAGCACGCGGCCCTGCTCGTTCACGAACTTCAGCAGGAAGTTCGGGTCTTTGTAGTCCACGTACTTAATGCCGTTCTTTTTGAAGCGGCAGTATTTCTTGCGGTTGTCCTGGGGCTTGTTCGTAGCGCCGCGGTCGTTGTTGCGGTTGAATGCGGGAGATGCCATGTCGTTGCTAAATTATTGGGCTACGGCTTCGGTTTCTTTGGCAGCCTTCTGCTGATTCATTTCGCCGTTGCGGCGGCGGTTGTTGTACTCCACGGCGTGCTTGTCGAGCACCGTCGTGAGGAAGCGGATGATGCGCTCGTCGCGGCGGAACGCCAACTCGAGTACGTCCACCAGGTTGCCTTCGCCAGAGAAGGTCAGGCAGAAGTAGTAGCCTGTGCTTTTCTTTTGAATCGGGTACGCCAGCTTGCGCAGGCCCCAGGCTTCGGTGGATACAATGGCGGCGCTATTTTCCTTAAGCACCTGGGTGAACTTCTCGACCGTTTCTTGCACCTGGCTCTCGTTCAACACGGGAGTTACGATGAAGACCGTCTCGTAATTTCTAACTTCCATTACGATGGGGGTGAATGTGGGGTGAAAAAATTAATTGGGGTGCAAAGGTACTGACTTTCGGACACATTGCCAAGCAGGCGCTGATGTATTTGCGCTGAGCATATATAGCTAAGGTGATGGCCTGAAGCGGAAACCCCTCCGCCAGGCTGTTCGCGGCAGTGCAGGTGGCCGTGCAAGCTTATAGTCCGGGTAGGGCCGCTATAGCGCGGGCAGCCGGGCACAGCCCGGCTGCCACTATCAGCAAGCATTTCAGGAAGATGCAATAAACTGCTATTTAGGATGATTCTAAATAAGCGCCGGAAGCCCAAACAGCGGCCAAAAATGCCTTCCCGGTTTTTGCCGCCTACGATTCCTGACCTACATTTGTGGCCTTGAAATGCCCCTAGCGTTTCGTTTTACCGTCTATTTTCGTATGAATAGCATTCGACTCCGTTCGTTACCTCATCTGTTGCTGGCGCTTGTGCTCACGTTTGCCGGTATCCAGCAAACTGCCGCCCAGGATGCCGCCGGCGCTAACAAACAAGGGGTAACACCCGGTGCTACTGCCGCTGCTACGCCCGCGACGGCAACTGCTCCCGCCGCTGGCGGCGGCGATGCCGCTGCAATTGCCGCCGGTGATGCCCTCTTTAAAGGCAACTGCGCCCAGTGCCACGCCGTGAACGAGCAAGTAGTTGGTCCGGCACTCGCTGGCATCACCAAGCGCCGTCCCATTTCCTGGCTTATTCCGTGGGTGAAAAACTCCAGCAAAGTAGTGGCCAGCGGCGACGACTACGCGGTGGCCCTGTTCAACAAGTTCAACAAGCAGCAGATGCCTTCCTTCGCCCTGTCGGACAAGGAAATCACCTCGATTGTTGCTTACGTGACTTCGCAGGAAGGTAAAGGTGGCCCAACTGCACAGCCTCCAGGTGGAGTAACTGCTGAAAATGCTACTGCTGCAAATGGAACTGACGCAGGTGCGGGTAAGTACGTTGACATTCTCCTCATCGTCCTTGTAGTAGTGCTGATTGTGCTGGTGGTAACGCTGGTCATCATTGGCAACTTGATGAAAGACGTGCTGCGTGGCCGCAAGGACCTCGACGGCCGTGACGTTGAAATCCTGGAGCAGCGTTTCGACTGGAGCAAGTTTTACCGCTCGCCCGTGATGCGCGGTATTGTAGGGACGGTTTTCGCCCTGGTTTTACTTTATGAAGGCGTACAAAGCGTGATGGCCGTGGGCCTGACCCAGGGCTACCAGCCCACGCAGCCCATCGCCTTCTCGCACAAGCTGCACGCCGGCGACCATCAGATTAACTGCGCTTACTGCCACACCTCGGTGTACAAGAGCAAGTCGGCCAACATTCCTTCGGCCAACATCTGTATGAACTGCCACTCGCAGATTAAAACCGAGTCGCCCGAAATCAAGAAAATCTACCGGGCCATCGAGCGCAAGCAGCCCATCCAGTGGGTGCGTATCCACAACCTGCCCGACTTGGCTTACTTCAACCACTCGCAGCACACGCAGGTGGCCGGCCTCCAGTGCCAGACCTGCCACGGTCCCATCCAGAACATGGAAGTGGTGTACCAGTATTCGGCCCTCACCATGGGCTGGTGCATCAACTGCCACCGCGAAATGCCCCTCAACACGAAGGATAACAAATACTACGACAACCTTGTGAAGCTGCACGACACCAAGAATGCCGGCGCTCCCTTCACGGTATCGTCGAACGGCGGCACTGAGTGCTCGAAGTGCCACTACTAACCCAAATTTGATTGTAGTAGTCAGTACTGGGTAGTCAGTATTGTGAACTACTGGTTATTGATTACTGACTACCCAATACCGATTACTGATTACCATTTCAAATGAAGTACTGGAAAGGAATTGAGGAACTGGAAAGCGCTCCGGAATTCATGCAATCGGCATTTGCCGAGTTCATGCCGGTCAAGGAAAGCCACGAGAGCAGCGATGCCACCTCGGCTCCCCGTCGCGATTTCCTCAAACTAATGGGTTTCGGCGTAGGCGCCGCCGTGTTGGCATCGTGCGAAACGCCGGTGAAAAAGGCGATTCCCTACCTCAACAAGCCCGAAGAAGTTGACCCGGCTATCTCCAACTTCTACGCCTCCACTTACTTCACGGGTTCGGATTACAACGCCGTGCTGGTGAAAGCCCGCGACGGTCGCCCGATTAAGCTGGAGGGCAACCCTGAGTCGCCCATCACCAAAGGTGGCCTCTCGGCCCGCGCCCAGGCAGCCGTTCTGAGCCTATACGACGGTGGTCGCCTGCAAAACTTCGCCATCAAAGGCCAGAAGGCAGACGTGAAGCAGGTTGACCAAGAAATCCGCTCGAAGCTGGCGGCTACTACCGGTCGCATTGCCATCGTATCGCCGACTATCATCAGCCCCAGCACGAAAAAGGCCATCGCCGAGTTCGCTGCCCGCTATCCCAGCACCACGCACGTTATGTACGACGCGCAGTCGGCCACCGGCCTGCTGCAGGCCAACGGCGGCGTAGTGCCTGGCTACGACTTCAGCAAGGCTACCGTAATCGTGAGCCTCGGTGCTGACTTCCTGGGTACCTGGATTTCGCCGGTTGAATACGCGAAGCAATACGTGGTAAACCGCAAGGTGAGCACGGACAAGCGTACCATGTCGCGCCACTTCCAGTTCGAAACGGCGATGTCGCTCACCGGCTCCAATGCCGACGTGCGTGTCCCGATTAAGCCCTCGGAGATGGGCGCTACTGCCTTGGCGCTGTACAACGCAGTAGTAGGCGGTGCTGGCGCTGACCCCAAAACCAAGCTGGGCATGGCTGCGGCCGAGTTGAAAGCTGCCGGTAGCACCGGTCTGGTCGTGTCGGGCTCGAACGACCCGGCTGTGCAGTCGCTGGTAACCGCCATTAACCAGGCGCTGGGTAATGCCGGCACCACGATTGGTACCGCTTCCAGCAACGTGCGTCAGGGTGATGATGCCCGCATGGCCGCGCTGGTGGAAGAGATGAACAACGGCAGCGTGGGTGCCGTAATTTTCTACAATGCCAACCCGGTGTTCAACCATCCGCTGGGTGGTAAGGTGAAATCGGGCATCGCCAAAGTGCCGCTGACCATTTCGCTGAATGACCGTCTGGACGAAACCGGCAGCCTCTGCCAGTATGCCGCTCCCGACAACCACTGGCTGGAATCCTGGAACGACTTCGAGCCCAAAGCGGGCTACCTTAGCTTGTCGCAGCCGGTTATCACGCCGCTGTTCACCACTCGCCAGGCCCAGGAAAGCCTGTTGAAATGGGCTGGCAACAACACGACCTACTATAAATACCTGCGTGCCAACTGGCGTGGCATCACCCCGACGGATGCTGCCTGGGACAAAGCAGTCCATGACGGCGTTGCTACCGGTACTGCTCTCCCTGCTGCTCCGGCCATGACGCCCATGAGCGCTGCCGCCGCTGCCTCGCAGCTTGGTGGCGGTGCCAAAGGAACCGGCGTTGAGCTGGCGCTCTACGAAAAAGTAGGTTTGAGCGCTGACGGCAGCGGAGCCAATAACCCCTTCCTGCAAGAGCTGCCCGACCCGATTTCGAAAGCAACCTGGGGTAACTACATTGCGGTGCCCCGCGCAATGGCGGTTGCCAACAAGTGGGAGCAGAACGATGTAGTAAAGGTGACCGCCAACGGCTACAGCATCGAGCTGCCCGTGCTGATTCAGCCTGGGCAAACCAATGGCACGGTCAGCATCGCCCTCGGCTACGGCCGCACGCTGGCCGGCAAGGCTGGTGATAAGGTAGGGGAGAACGCCGCGCCCCTGGCAATGACAGCAAACGGTATTCAGTACATGAATACCGTAACGCTTGAGAAAACCAGTTCGACTTCGCCCATCGCGCAGACCCAGACGCACCAGACGCTGATGGACCGCCGCCCGGTAGTGCAGGAAAACTCGCTGGCCAACTACAAAAAAGACCCCAAGAAGGTAACCGAGTACGAGAAAATTTCCACGCCCGATGGCATGGAGGCGCCCGAAAAGGTTTCGCTGTGGCAGGACTACCAATACAACAACCACCACTGGGGCATGGCCGTGGACCTCAACTCGTGCATCGGCTGCGGCTCGTGCGTGGTTGGGTGCCAGACCGAGAACAACACCGCCGTGGTGGGCAAGCAGCAGGTTATCAACCGCCGCGAAATGCACTGGATGCGCATCGACCGCTACTATAGCTCGGATACGCACAAAGATTCGTTCGAGACGAAAGGCAAGCTGTCTACTTACGCGGCCATGGAAGACCCTTCGGAGAACCCGCAGGTGATTCACCAGCCGATGATGTGCCAGCACTGCAACCACGCGCCTTGCGAAACGGTATGCCCGGTATTGGCCACTACGCACAGCTCGGAAGGTCTCAACCAGATGACCTACAACCGTTGCATCGGCACCCGTTACTGCGCCAACAACTGCCCGTACAAGGTTCGTCGTTTCAACTGGTTCTCGTACTATTCGAACGACAAGTTTGAAATCGTAAACGGCCACATGTTCACCGACCTCGGCCGTATGGTGCTGAACCCGGACGTAACCGTCCGCGCCCGTGGGGTGATGGAGAAATGCTCGTTCTGCGTGCAGCGCATCCAGCTCGGCAAGCTCGAAGCCAAAAAGCAGAAGCGCCGCCCGATTGATGGCGAGATTGTAACCGCCTGCGCCCAGTCGTGCCCCACCGATGCCATCGTGTTCGGTGACATGAAAGACCCCAACAGCCGCATCAGCAAGCTCCTCCGTCGTGAGGACGGCGAGCGTGCTTTCCACTCGCTCTCGTCCATCAACGTGCAGCCGAACGTGACCTACCTGACGAAGATTCGCAATTCCGAGTCGGAGTTCTTTGCCCCCGAAGTAGAAGAAAAAGCTTAATTATCCTCCTATGCAGCACGTATCAGCATTACGCGAGCCGCTCGTAACCGGCGGTAAGACGTTACACGACGTCACGCAAGACATCTGCTATCAGGTCGAAGCCAAACCCAACTTGCGTTGGATGGCGGCCCTGAGTGTAGCCTTGTTTTTCCTGGGGATTTTCTTCTACTCTGTGTACCGCACCCTGTGGTACGGCATCGGGGAGTGGGGCCTGAACAAAACCGTTAACTGGGCTTGGGACATCACCAACTTCGTATGGTGGGTAGGCATCGGCCACGCCGGTACGCTGATTTCGGCCGTACTGCTGCTGTTCCGTCAGAAATGGCGGAGCTCCATCAACCGGGCTGCCGAGGCCATGACCATCTTCGCCGTAATCTGCGCGGCCATGTTCCCGGTACTGCACATGGGCCGTCCGTGGCTGGCATTCTACGTTTTCCCGCTGCAAAACACGCTGGGTTCGCTGTGGGCTAACTTCAATTCGCCGCTGCTCTGGGACGTATTTGCCATCTCGACTTACTTCACGGTATCGCTGGTATTCTGGTATATCGGTCTGATTCCGGACTTCGCTTCGATTCGTGACCGCGCCAAAGGCCCCATTGCCCGCTTCAGCTATTCCATGCTGAGCTTCGGCTGGAAAGGCTCGGCCAAAGCCTGGTCGCGCTACGAAACCGTTTCGCTGATTCTGGCCGGTGTTTCGACCCCGCTCGTACTCTCGGTACACACCATTGTATCGATGGACTTTGCAACCTCGGTGGTTCCGGGCTGGCACACGACCATCTTCCCGCCCTACTTCGTGGCCGGTGCTATCTTCTCGGGTTTCGCCATGGTGCTTACCTTGATGCTGATTACCCGCGTGGTGTTCCGCCTCGAAGACTACATCACGCTGGAGCACATTGCGCTGATGAACAAAATCATGATGGTAACCGGCTCCATCGTGGGTGTGGCTTACATCACGGAGTTCTTCATTGCCTGGTACTCGCAGGTTGAATTCGAAGGTTACGCCTTCATCAACCGCGCAACCGGTCCTTACTGGTGGGCTTACGCGTCGATGATGACCTGCAACGTGATTACGCCGCAGCTCGTGTGGTTCCGCCGCGTGCGCTACAGCATTCCGCTCACGTTCATCCTGTCCATCATCGTGAACATCGGGATGTGGTTCGAGCGCTTCGTAATCATTGTGACCTCGCTGCACCGCGACTACCTGCCGTCGAGCTGGGCTATGTTCTCGCCTTCCATCATCGACATCGGCATCTATGTAGGTACGCTGGGCTTGTTCTTCACGCTGTTCCTGCTCTTCGCCAAGTTTTTCCCCGTGATTAACATGGCCGAAGTGAAAACCATCCTGAAGTACACCGTTGACAACGGCCCGACTTACAACCCCGAGAAGGCCCACGCCGCTCACGCTCATCACCCTGCCACCCACGGAGCCCCGGCTTCGGCACCCGTAACTTATAACAAGCATGACTAAGCGCTTTGCCCTCGGCATCTTTGATGACGAAGACGTGCTGCTGCACGCCATTGATAACATTCGCGCGGCGGGTGTGAAGGTATACGACGTGTTTTCACCTTACCCGGTTCACGGCATTGATGATGCCCTCGGAATTGAGCGCTCGCGCCTGCCCATCGCGGCCTTCTTCTTCGGCCTGACGGGTTTGTCCTTCGCGCTGTGGATGCAGATTTACATGCTGGGCTTTGACTGGCCGATGATTATCGGTGGCAAGCCTCACATCGCGTTGCCCGCCTTCGTGCCGGTTGCCTTCGAATTGACGGTGTTCTTCACCTGCCACGGCATGGCACTGACGTTCTTCACCATCACGGGCCTGTACCCGCGCTTTAAAGTGCCGGTAATGGACGTGCGGGCTACCGATGACAAGTTTGTAATGGCCATCGAGCTGGATGAGACCAGTTCGCAATTGCCCCGGCTGACCCAACTGCTCCGTGAAAACGGCGCTTCGGAAGTCAACCAAAAAGAAATGACCAAGAACTAATGACGCATCCGCTGAACCTGAGCCTGCGCGTTTCGGCGCTGCTGCTGTCCCTGGGGCTGGCCACCACGGCCTGTACTCACGACGGAAATGACCCCGGTGTGGAATACGCCCCGGAGATGTACGAGTCGATTCCTTACGACCCGCTGAGCCAGACCCACTTCAACCCGGTCAACTCTTTCGGTATCAACGAACGCACTCCTGCCAACGGTACTGTGCCCCGTGGCAAGCTGAGCTACTACGACCACATCCCGAAAGACAGCGTTCGGATGGCTGAGCGGTTGCTTCACAATCCTTTCGCTTACACCAAAGCCAATCTGGAAGAAGGCAAAGCACTGTACACGCGCAACTGCCTGCATTGCCACGGTGAGCAGGGTGATGGCCAGGGCTTGGTTGGGGTGAAGTTCAAAGGTGTGCCGAACTACTCAACCGGCGCTTATAAAACCATGAACGACGGGCATATTTACCACGTCATCGAATGGGGCCGCAACCGCATGATGCCGCATGGCTCGCAGGTTAACCCCGAGGAGCGTTGGAAAATTGCGATGTATGTGCGGGTGCTGCAACGCGGCGAAGGCCCCGATGGCTTGAGCAAGCTGATTGCCAAAGGCCCCACCAGCACAGCTAACGACTCGACTGAAACGAAAGACCCAGCCAATACGGCTCCAACCGGCCAGGCACAGGCTAACACCGGTTCGGAAACTCCCGGCGAAGGCAAAACCCAAGCAACTAACGGCTCCGCTAACTAACGCACTATGGCAACTCTGACGCACCACGAAAGCGCCACGGCTGAACAGCTCGTCGTTACGGATGGCGCCCGTAAAACTTTCATTGCCATCCTCGTCGCCGGGGTGGTAATTCTTGTCCTTGGTATTCTGGCTCAGGTATTGGGCTGGGGTGCCGCTGAGCACCACGAAGCTACCGGTCACGCTGCCGCCGCTCATGGTGCCGCTCACGAAGAAGGGCATTCCGTGCTAATCAAGCGCGTATTGGTTAGCCTTTGGCACAGTAACCTTTTCTTCCTTGGGGTATCGACGGTTGGTACCGTATTCATGGCCATTAACTACGTAGCCTACGCCGGCTGGTCGGTAATGGTGAAGCGCATTGCGGAGGCACTCAGCGCCTGGGTAATCCCCGGGGGCGTAATCATGCTGCTCGTGTTTGTAATCGGACGCCAGGATATTTTTCACTGGACGCACGACGGCATCATGGACAAGGCCAGCCCTCACTACGATGAAATCATCGCTGGCAAGAGCGGCTTCCTGAACCTGCCTTTCTACGTTATCCGCATGGTGAGCTACCTGGTTATCTGGGCTGCTTTCAGCTGGAAACTGCGTCAGCTCTCCGTACAGGAGGATTTGAATGGTGGTACCTATTGGTTCCACAAGAGCATCACGGCTTCGGCCCTGTTCCTTGTGCTGTATGCCGTAACGTCTTCGATGGCTGCCTGGGACTGGGTGATGTCGGTTGACACGCACTGGTTCAGCACCATGTTTGGCTGGTATGTTTTTGCTTCCTGGTGGGTGTCGGGCATCGCAGCCATCGCACTCACTGCCATTTTCCTGAAACAAGCTGGCTACCTGAAGGCTTTAAGCTCGAGCCATATCCACGACCTGGGCAAGCTCATGTTTGGCTTCAGCATCTTCTGGACCTACGTGTGGTTCGCGCAGTTCATGCTGATTTGGTATGCCAACCTGCCCGAAGAAGCAGTGTACTTCAATCAGCGTCTGGGTGGCTTTGAAGGTCGCTACACGGGGATGTTCTACTTCAACATTGCTATCAACTTCGTGTTTCCCTTCCTTGGCCTGATGACCCGCGACGCGAAACGCCAGATGATTATCATGAAAATTGTGGCCATCGCCATTCTGTGTGGCCACTGGTCCGACTTTTATTTGATGCTCATGCCGGGCACTTTGCGCGGCGAGAACGGGTTCCTGATTGAGATTGGCATTGCAGCTATCTTCCTCGGCGCTTTCCTGATTCTGTTCACGCGCCGCCTGGCCTCGGCCTCGCTTGTTCCGGTTAACCATCCCTTCCTGGACGAAAGCATTCACCACACTACTTAATTTATTTAGAACTGAGATTTTGGAACTCAGAACTCCGACTGCAAAGTCCGAGGTCCTGACCGGGTTCTAAGCTCTAAGCTCTCGACTCTAATATCTAACAAATGACTGCTCTGACCATTTTGCTGGTGTTGGTGTTGCTGTTGGTCGTATTCGGCCTGCTGTTCCGCCTGCAAATTTTTACTTCTATTTTCTCGGGCACCTTTACCCGTGACATTGGCATGAGCAACAGCGTAAATGCTGTATTGATGCTGGTGTTTCTGGTTGGCGGTGGTGCCTGGTTCGCGTATTCCTTCGTTGAGAATTTCAACAAGATGAATCCGCCGATTGCCTCGGTGCACGGCCATAAAATGGAGACCATGTTCTGGACAACGATGGCTGTGATTGGGGTGGCCTTTGTCATCACGCAAACGCTGCTTTTCGTTTACGCTTACAAGTATCAGCATAAGGAGGGCCGTCGTGCTTACTTCTTCTCGCACAACAACACGATTGAAGTTGTCTGGACGATTATTCCGGCTATTGTGATGGCTTCGTTGATTTTTGCCGGTTGGAAGGCCTGGACCCGCATCACGGGCCCGGCTCCGAAAGAGTCTGTGGTTCTCGAAGTAATGGGCAAGCAGTTCAACTGGCTTGTTCGCTATCCCGGCCGTGACATGAAGCTCGGTGTGGTGAACTACCGCATGATTGATGCCGTGAACGAATTCGGTTTCGACCTGAGCGATAAGTCGGCACTAGACGACTTCACGACCAACGAAATCCACGTTCCCAAAGGTGTGCCCGTGCTGATTAAGATTCGCTCGCGCGACGTCCTGCACGCTGTGTACATGCCGCATTTCCGCGTGCAGATGTACGCGGTGCCTGGTATGCCGACCCGTTTCTGGTTCACGCCTACCATTTCGACTGATGAGATGCGCGCCAAGCTTGGCAATCCCAAGTTCAACTACGAGTTGGCTTGCAACCAGCTGTGCGGCGGCAGCCACTTTGCTATGAAAGCTACGGTGATTGTGGACGAGCCGGACGACTATCAGAACTGGTATGCGTCGCAGCAGTCTTTCTCGCAGAAAAACCCCGACGTGCTGGCAGCTTTCAAAGAGAAAGGTAAAACGATGGTTGCGCCCGTAGCGGCTGCTGCCGAGGAGAAAGAGGCAGCTCCTATGCCCCTGGCAGCTTCTAACTAATAACATCTAACGGTATCCCGCTATGTCAGACATGACACCCAAGCCCAATCTTTCGCCCGACGTGCAAGCGCAGGGCGGCATTGGTACCGCCCCGGTGCCGGCCACCGAACACGGCGACCACGCACACCACGATGACCACGACCACGACCACCACGACCAGCATTGGCTGTGGAAGTACGTGTTCAGCCAGGACCATAAAGTAATTGCCAAGCAATTCCTGATTACCGGTATTTTCTGGGCAGTTCTGGGTGGCACCCTGTCCAGCTTGTTCCGCCTGCAGCTCGGCTGGCCCGAAAGCTCGCTGGAGTGGCTGAAGCCGGTCCTTGGTGGCTGGATTCAGGCTGGTAAGCTGAATCCCGAGTTCTACCTCGCGCTGGTGACGATGCACGGGACCATCATGGTATTCTTTGTGCTGACGGCTGGTTTGTCGGGTACGTTCTCCAACTTCCTGATTCCGCTGCAGGTAGGGGCCCGTGATATGGCCTCAGGCTTCATGAACATGCTCTCGTACTGGTTTTTCTTCCTGTCGGGCCTTATCATGTTCTCGTCGCTCTTTATCGAAACCGGCCCTGCTGCTGCTGGCTGGACAATCTACCCGCCGCTGAGTGCACTGCCGCAAGCTATTCCAGGCTCGGGCTCGGGCATGACGCTGTGGCTGGTGAGCATGGTGTTCTTCATCGTATCGCAGCTGCTGGGTGGTGTTAACTACGTGACGACGGTTATCAACCTGCGTACTCGGGGCATGAGCATGAGCAAACTGCCGCTCACTATCTGGGCTTTCTTCCTGACCGCCATCCTCGGCATCCTGTCATTCCCGGTACTGTTCTCGGCTGCTCTGCTGCTGGTGTTTGACCGTTCGTTTGGTACCTCGTTCTTCCTTTCGGATATCTATATCGCTGGTCAGGCCCTGAGCAACCAGGGTGGTTCGCCGGTGTTGTTCCAGCACTTGTTCTGGTTCTTGGGCCACCCCGAGGTATATATCGTAATCATGCCTGCCATGGGTATGGTATCGGAGGTGTTGGCTACGAATGCCCGTAAGCCCATCTTCGGCTACCGCGCCATGATTGGCTCGCTGATTGGTATTTCGCTGTTGTCATTCGTGGTGTGGGCGCACCACATGTTCGTGACGGGCATGAACCCCTTCCTGGGTTCGGTCTTCATGTTCCTGACGCTGATTATTGCCGTGCCATCGGGTGTGAAAGTGTTCAACTGGCTGGCTACGCTCTGGCGTGGTAACATCCGCTTCACCGCTGCCATGTTGTTCGCCATCGGCTTCGTGTCGCTGTTCATCTCGGGCGGTCTGACCGGTATTATCCTCGGTAACGCGACCCTCGATATTCAGATGCACAACACGTACTTCGTGGTAGCTCACTTCCACCTGGTAATGGGCAGCTCGGCCTTCTTTGGTCTGTTCTGCGGCGTTTATCACTGGTTCCCGAAAATGTTCGGTCGGATGATGGACGAGAAGCTGGGCTACATTCACTTCTGGCTGACATTTGCCGGTGTGTACCTAGTATTCATGCCGATGCACTACGTTGGCATTGCCGGTTTCCCCCGTCGTTACTACGCCTGGACTGGCTTTGATGCCTTCTCGCAGTTCGCTGACATGAACAAGTTCATCTCGATTGCGGCCATTATTGCTTTCCTCGGCCAGTTCATTTTCATCTTCAACTTCTTCTACAGCATCTTCCGCGGCCGTCGCGCCACCCAGAACCCCTGGAACTCGACTACGCTGGAGTGGACCACGCCGGTTATTCCGGGCCACGGCAACTGGCCCGGCGAGATTCCTGCCGTGTACCGCTGGCCCTACGACTACAGCAAACCCGGCGCGGAAACGGACTTCATTCCTCAGAACGTGCCGTACTCGCAAACTCAGTCGTCGAACCTGCCCTATGAGCAGGAACTGGCCGACTAAGCAGCAAGTCGATAAAGTCCCGAAGCGGGCCGCCCAATCGGCGGCCCGCTTTTTTTATTACTTCTTTAATTGAATCAGCTGGACAACCTGAACTGAATGCAGCTTGGCCAGTTGAGAGCAGTGAGTGAGTTATGGAAAGTTTACAAGTCAGCTCTTCTTTGAGCAGGTTCCGGTCGTTTGGCATTCTGACCGTAGTGGCCGTGTACCTGCTGATTTTGGTGGGTGGCGTGGTGCGCAGCACGGGAAGCGGCATGGGCTGCCCCGACTGGCCCAAGTGTTTTGGCAGCTGGGTACCCCCGACCAAGGCTAGCCAACTGCCGGCCAATTACAAGGAGATTTATACGGCCCAGCGCGTTGCCAAAAACCAAAAGCTGGCCCGCACGCTCCAACGCCTGGGCTTTGCGCAGGTGGCCGGAAGCATTTTCGCTCATCCCACGCAGTACATCGAAACAGATTTCAATCCCGTAAAAACATGGATTGAATATGTGAACCGACTGCTGGGCGCTTTGATTGGGATATTTGTTTTCCTGACGGTGGTTTTTGCGATGCCGTACTGGCGGCGCGACCGGCCCGTTTTCTGGCTGGCATTGGCTTCGTTTTTACTAACCGGGGTGCAAGGGTATTTGGGCTCACTGGTGGTGTCAACCAACCTGCTTCCAGTGATGGTGACCGTGCACATGGCCCTGGCGCTGGTGATTGTGGCACTGCTGCTCTATGCCGTGGACCGGGCGCAGTGGGGGAGGGGTGGCACTACCCTGCCGGCAGCTGCACCGGCTGCCGGAGCGCGCCCTGGTACATCGCTGCAATTATGGCTGTGGGTTGCGCTGGCGCTCACTTTCTGGCAAATTATGCTGGGAACTCAGGTGCGTGAGCAGGTGGATATCGTATCGGCCGCGGCCGGTTACATAGGGCGCGAAGCCTGGGTCTCAAAACTGGGCCGCGTGTTCAGTATTCACCGCACAATTTCAGCGGCAGTGCTATTGCTGAATGTGTACGTTGGATATGAGTTATGGCAGTTGGCGCAGTTTCGCCTGAATCGATTGGTGACGGCCACACTGGTCGTTATTGGACTGGAAATTCTGGCGGGCATCGTACTGGCCTCATTTGCACTGCCGGCGGCCGTGCAGCCCGTGCACCTTACGCTCGCCACGGTTTTATTCGGAATTCAGTTTCTAGCCTTGTTGGAAGTGGCCCGTATCCGAAAAAGCCCAGAAACTATTGCGCCTGCAGATGCCGCCCGGCAGGTTGTTGCGTAACTTTGCGGCCCCGTTTGGTATTGGCGAAATAAGGGAAGCCAGCCAACGAAATTAGACGAAGGATTGATGGTCAAGGCCCGTGCCTATTTTCAACTGCTCAAGTTCCGGCTTTCGCTCACGGTGGCGTTTTCCAGCGCCATTGGGTACCTGCTGGGGGCGCATGAGCTGAACTGGGGCCGGGCACTACTGGTGCTGCTGGGTGGCCTGCTCGTAACTGGTTCAGCCAATATTATCAACCAAGTTCACGAGCGGGAACTCGACAAGCTGATGACGCGCACCGCCAAGCGTCCATTGCCGCTCGGCATCATCTCGCCGGCCGAAGCGTGGGTCTTCTGCGTGTTTCTGGGCATAGCCGGGTTTGCATTGCTCTGGTACTACTTCAACCCCCTAACGGCTGGGCTTTCGCTGCTGTCGCTGATTCTCTACGGCTTCATTTACACGCCCCTCAAAACCATATCGCCCATTTGCGTAGCGGTGGGGGCTATTCCAGGCGGGCTGCCGCCGCTTATCGGCTGGGTTGCCGCTACCGGCTATATCGGGGTAGAAGCCTGGGTGCTTTTCGGTATTCAGTTCATGTGGCAGTTTCCCCACTTCTGGGCCATTGCCTGGGTGGCCGATGACGACTACAAGCGGGCAGGATTTAAGATGCTGCCCACGCCCGGCAACCGTGACCTGCGCACGGCCTTTCAGATAATGACGTACACGCTGCTGCTGATTCCGCTCAGCCTCCTGCCGCTGGAGTTCAACATTGCCGGCCGCATTTCAGCGTTGGTAGCGGTGGTGTGCGGAGTGCTTTTCCTGTTGCTCACGGTGCAGCTCATGCGTACGCAGTCGCGCAAAGCGGCACTTCGCATCATGTTTGCCTCTTTTCTGTACCTGCCCATCGTGCAAATCGCGCTGGTATTGGACAAAATCCAGTAGCTGATGGTTAATGATTAACGGCGAATGGTTGATTCCCATTTGTCTGTTCATCGACCATTCGCCGTTAATCATTAACCATTAACTATTATGACTCCCGAGATTTTATCCGAAAAGGAAACCGGGCTGGGCTGGCACCCGAAACGCGTGCTGCTCATCCTGCTCATTTTTAGCATTGTCATGATGTTCGCCGCCTTCACCAGCGGTTACATCGTACGGCGCGACGAGGGCAACTGGCGCGAGTTCGACCTACCGGCTTCGCTGCTGATTAACTCCATCATCATCGCCCTGAGCAGTGCCAGTATGCAATGGGCTTATTTCTCAGCCCGTAAGGATGAAATCAGCCGGGTTAAGACGGGATTGATGATTACGCTGGCGCTGGGCTTCGCCTTTCTGGTTGGGCAGTACCATAGCTTCGGCGATTTGGTGGCGGGCAATACCTATTTCGGCGGAGCCGATGCCAATCCTTCCGGCTCGTTCGTATATGTTCTCATGGGCGTACACGCTTTTCACTTGGTTACGGGGCTTATTTTTCTGGCCGTAGTGCTCAAGCGGACGCTTAATTATCAGGTGCATTCGCGTGCGATGCTCTCCATTAGCAATGCGACCTTGTACTGGCACTTCCTGGGCGGGCTTTGGCTGTACCTGTATTTGTTCTTACTTTTGAACCACTAAAACGACGTTACGCTGTCCGCTATGGCCCAACCGACCACTTTGCAGCATCCCGCTGCTTCCGCTACCCACGACGCCCCGCGCACCGGCAACTGGGATGGCGGCAACGAACCCTTCAAAGCGAGCTACGGCAAGCTGATGATGTGGTTCTTTCTGCTGTCTGACGCATTCACCTTCGCTGCCTTCCTCACCACTTATGGCATGATTCGCCACAAGCACGAGGTGTTTACCGGCGAGGCCAAAGACTTCGTCTTCAGCACCCGGTGGTGGCCCATTCCCGACCACGTATTCAACGCCTTCCCCGGCATGGGCGAGGCCAACGTTCCCCTCGGTTTCGTGGCTCTTATGACCATGATTCTGATTCTGAGCTCGGTAACCATGGTGCTGGCGGTAGAGGCCGGCCACCGCATGGACAAAGCCGATGTGCAGAAGTGGCTGTTGTGGACCATTCTTTTCGGCTCAACCTTCCTGGCCAGCCAAGCTTGGGAATGGACGCACTTCATCCACGGCCATGCCGAACCGACGATAATGGCTGACGGCACCAAGTTCTTCGGCGCCAACCTGCACATGAACCAGTACGGCCCCGTGCTCTTCGCCGATTTGTTCTTCTTCATCACCGGCTTCCACGGCACGCACGTATTCTCGGGCGTTTGCCTGCTGATTTGGTGCTTCATTGCCACCACCAACGGCACTTTCGAGAAGCGCGGCCACTACGAGATGATTGAGAAAATCGGCCTCTACTGGCACTTTGTAGATTTGGTGTGGGTATTCGTATTCACGTTCTTCTACCTTGTTTAAAAGAGTGTTGAACGCTGAATGCTGAGTGCTGAATTATCAGCTCGGCCGAGCATTCAACCCTTAACACTCAATATTCAAAATTTCACAAATGGCTTCTCACGCAACCACTGAACATACGCTGGCTCCCGGCGAAATCGCCAAGCCGAACACCGGCTGGATTTGGAAAACCTTTGGCGTACTGGTCGCCATCACGGCCGTTGAGTTCGTTTTCGTATTCCTGATGCACCCGAGCACGCTGCGCAACAGCATTTTCATTGTGCTCACGATTCTCAAAGCCTTCTTCATCGTGGCCGAGTTCATGCACCTGAAGCACGAAACCAAAGGGCTTATCTGGACCATTCTGGTGCCGGTATCGCTGCTGATTTGGCTGTTGGTGGCCCTGATTACCGAAGGCTCGTTCATCGGCGAAGTCCTGCAAAACATGTTTAAATAGCGGATGCGGCCCCGCCAAACCCTCTTGCTGGGGCTGCTGCTATTGGTGCCGGTACTGGCATTTTTGTTCCTCTACCGCTTCGGCTCCAACCGTTACGCGCTGCCAACCTACCTGCCCGACCGCGTAGATTCTACGCAGGTTGGCGGGGGCTGGCAGCGCGATACTGTTTTCCACCAAATCAGGCCATTTCGTTTTCCGGCATCTTCCGGCCGCACGGTGAGCAGCCAGGAATTGGGCCAGGGGCTCTACATCGCCCAGTTTTATGGCCCTGATGAGGCCAGCGCCAAAGTGGCCCGCCAACTGCTGCGGGTACAGGAAAAATTCCGCAAAGTGCCACAGGTACGTCTCGCTACCTTCGTGTTGAGTGGCGACCCGCAACAGTCGACCGCCCTTACGCATCTTGCCGAGCAGTATGGGACCATCGCCGGCAAGTGGTTTTTTCTGACTGCGCCCGCCGATACCCTGCAGCAGCTCATCCGGCACGAGTTTCGGCTGACTACCGACCCCAAGCGCCTGCCGGGGTCCGAATACACGGCCAACATCCCGGCCGGCCGTTTGTTATTGGTTGACAATCAGCGCCGCGTGCGCGGTATCTACGATGGGACCGATGGCCGCGAAATAGACCGCTTACTGACGGAAATTACCGTGCAGCTTTACGATTATGAACACCCCCACTGAACAACTGCACCCGCCGGTGATGGCCCCCGGCGACTATACCCGCTACAAAATCATCATGGTCACGCTGGGAACCGTGGTTCCGCTGCTGGTGGCCGTGCTGTTTTATTTCAAAGGAGTTTTTAAAATTCCCGGCGCAGCACCCTATTTACATGCGCTGCCGGCGGTCAATGCGGTCTTGAATTCGCTGACTGCTGTGGCATTGCTGATTGGCTTTTACTTTATCAGGCAGCAGAATGTGCTGGCGCACCGCACCGCAATGGGCACTGCCTTTGCGTTGGGCGGGCTGTTTCTGCTTTCCTATGTAGCCTACCATTCGCAGGTAGATAGCACGAAGTTTGGCGGAGTGGGAGCCATCAGGGCCATCTATTTCTTTCTGCTGCTCACGCACATCAGCCTGGCTGTGGTGACGGTGGCGCTGGTACTGTTTACGCTTTACTTTGCGCTTACCGGGCAATACACCAAGCACAAAGCCATTGCCCGCTGGACCTTTCCGGTGTGGCTGTACGTGTCGGTGACGGGAGTTATCGTGTATTTCATGATTTCGCCGTATTACCCTGCGTAGCGGGAAACTTTGCTGGAATCCTCTTGTTGCCTAAATCATGAAAAAGACCTTCTTTGCCGCCGCTTTTACCCTGTTTCTGGGGATGATGCTGAGCTTGCTGCCGCTGGCGGCCCAGGCCCAGTGCACGATGTGTAAGTCGCAGGTAGAGGCTGCCCGGCAGGAGCGCGACGACTACGATGTGGCCGGCCTCAACAAAGGCATTGTGTACATGATGACCGTACCGTACATTTTGATGGGTGCGGTGGGCTATTTCTGGTATCGCCGCACGCACCCGAAGGCCAAAGCCGCCAAGGCCTAATGGAGCAGCCTGCCACGGCCATTGCTTCGACCGGGCTGGCACTGCTGGATTTACGCTGCCCGCGCTGCCACACCGGCAAGCTCTTTGCCCATCCTGCGCTGAGCACCAGCTTTGTGGAAATGCCGGCGCAGTGCCCCGTCTGCGGGCAAACGTATGAGCCGGAGCCGGGCTTTTATTTTGGCGCCATGTACATCAGCTCGGGGTTTTCGACGGGGATACTGCTGCTGATTGGTTTTTTGCTCTACTATTTCGCCAATGACCCGCCGCTCTGGGTGTATGTAAGCTGCGTAGCTGCTGCCGTACTTGTGGTAACGCCCCTGCTGTTTCGGTACTCACGGGCCGTAATGCTCTACGGCTTCGGCGGGGCTCGTTTCGACCCGCGTTATTTATTGCGCTAGCGGCTAGCGCATTGCCAGTGAGAAAAGTGCTGCCTGCGGGCAGCATTTTTTATTAGGCGTGGATTTTGCGGCAGTGCCGAAAGCCGGACTTGCGCTTGAAAATGCACCAAGCACTCAGATTCGGCGGATTACTGGCTTAAATTCTTTCCGTTTGCATCATCAGCGCTACCCTTTCTCTTCTGTGATTGAAACGCCGGCGTGGCGGCGTCTGCCCTGGTTGCTGCTGCTGAGCGCGGTGCTGTGTTTTGCGGGCGGCTACCTGGCCAGTCGCTACGCGCAGGCACCCGGCGTGGTGCAGCGTACCGATGTTGAGCGCCTGCAACAGCTGGTACGCACTGCCGAGGCATTGGCCCGCCGCGAGGCCGATACCGTAGCCGCCGCGTTGCCGCGTGGCAACTATAGCTTTCAGAAGCTGCTGGCCCAAACCACCTATCCCACCTGCGTGCTCGACAATGGCGTGCTTCGCTATTGGTCCGATGCCACGCTCCGGCCCGAGTCGGAGGTGGCCGGGGCCGCGTCGGAGCGCCTGGTTGAAACGCCGGTAGGGCAGTTTTTGCAATTGCGCCGCATGGCCGGCCGCTATTTGATTCTGACGTATTTGCCGCTGAAACGGCAATACGGCATCAAAAACCGGTACTTGAGCGAAGGTGGCGAGCAGGCCCTGTTTCGCGGAATGGACCTGCAGGTGATAGCCGATAGTGCCGCGCGCGGACCTGCCCGCTTTGAGGCGACCGATGGCCATTTTCTCTTTTCCATAAAGCGGCTGCAGCCCAATCCGCTCACGGGGCAATATGTGCCGCTGGGGTTGTTGGGGCTGGGAAGCTTGCTCTATGCGGCCGGTTGGCTGCTGCTGGCCTGGCGCTGGTGGCGGGCCGGGCAGGTAGGGGCGGCGGTGGGGGCGCTGGTGCTGCCGCTGGTGCTGCTGCGCGCCGTGCTGCTGTACCTGGGCCTGCCGTACTCATTTATCGAGCTGCCGCTGTTCGACCCCAAGGTGTATGCGGCGGCATGGTGGGCCCCTTCGCTGGGCGATTTATTGCTGGATGCCCTGCTGATGCTGCTGCTGGCCGCTGGTGGGGTAGCGCTGTGGCAGCATTTCGACGTGCTGGCGCGCGTGCGCGCCCCGCGTACGCCCAGCGGCCAGGCGCTGGCGGTGGCAGGCATAGGGGCCGCCTTTTGTGGCTGGCTGGCGCTGCTGTTTGCGTACTACACCATTGCGTTTGGCAGCTCACAGATTAGCCTGGACATCACCCGCAATCTGCAGATAACCGGGGCCTGGGCCACGCTGGCACTGGCGGTGCTGCTGCACACGGCGGCCTGGCTGGCGGGGCTTTTTGGCCTGACGCAGCTGGCCGGGGCGGTGTTGCGGCAGGTGCCGCGGCGGGTGCTGCTGCTGGGGCCGGCGCTGGTGGCGCTGCCGGTGCTGGCCGGTGGGCTGGCCCTGGGCGAGCCCTGGGTGCTGCTGCTGGCGGTGCTGCTGCTGTTTGCGGCGCTGGTGCGGGTAGTCAATCTGAAAGCCAGCCCCACTACCGGCAATTACCAGGCATCGGTGCTGGTGGTGTTGTTACTGGCCCTTACTTCGGCTACCGGGGCGCTGGCGCTTTACGGCCAGTTCGAAAAGCAGCTCCTGATTGATAAACAGCGTCTGGCTGGCAATCTGCTGATTGATAACGACCTGCAGGGCGAGTTTCTGCTGGGCGAACGGATGCGCGACATTGCCGCCGACCCTTTTGTGCGACGGTCCTTGTCGGCGGCATTTGGGCGGCCCGAGGCGGTGCGCGAGCGCATTGCCCGGCAGTACCTGAGCGACTATTTTGATAAGTACGAAAGCACCATCACGCTATATGATGCGGCCGGTGACCCGATTGGCGCACCGCCCGGCACGCCGCGGCTGAGCGCGGCCCGCGCCGCTACCGAGCGCATGGCCACCCCCACCGACCAGGCCGGGGTGTACCTGATGCAGTCCGACAACCCCTTCGGCTCGCGGCGCTACGTGGCGCACATCAACGTGCCGGGCCAGCGGGTGAATGGCTTCGGCCTTTCTTTGGGAGCCATCAGGGTGGAACTGGCCCTCAAGAAGCTGACTTCCTACAGCGTGTTGCCGGAGCTGCTGGTCGACCAGAAGTTTTTTCAGCCCGGCCTGGCCACCGAGCTAAGCTACGCCGGCTACAACCACGGCCGGCTGGTGTACAGCGAAGGTGATTTCGACTACGCCAACCGCCTGCCCGCCGAGCTGCTGGCCACCCCGCGCCTCTACACCACCGGCATCACGCGCCGCAATTTCCACCATTTTGCCGTGCGCGGCTCCCGGGACCGCATTGCGGTGGTAACGACGGCCACGTACTCGCTGGGCGACTGGCTGGCCAATTTCTCGTTTCAGTTTTTGCTTTCGGCGTTTTTCTGGCTGCTGCTGGCGGGCGTGGTCCTGCTGGTGCGGGGCCGGGCGCTGCCACGGCTCAATTTCAGCACGCGCATTCAGCTGCTGCTGAACGTGGGCATTGTGGTGCCGCTGCTGGTGGTGAGCGTGGCCACGGCCAGCCAGCTCATCGACTCCTACAAGCGCGACCTGGCCCGCACCTACGAGCGGCGCGGGCAGCTGGCGCTGGAAAGCCTGCGTCGGCAGCGCCACCTGTTATCGGATAGCACGGCGCGGCCTACGCTGGCGGCGCTGGCCAAAACCGTGGCCGCGCTCACCGAAACCGACCTCAACCTGTACGATTCCCACGGCGAGCTGCTGGCCAGCAGCCAGCCGCTCATCTTCGATGCCGGGCTGCTGGGGCCGCTGCTGAACCCGCAGGCGATGGTGGCGCTGCAGGAGCGCAACCGGCCGCGGGCATTGCTCACCGAGCGGGCCGGCTCGCTGTCGTTCAATGCCTTGTACCTGCCGGTGCGGGCCGGGGCGGGAGAGGCAGTGGCGGCCGATTTGGCCGGGCACACGCTGCAGCATCCGGTTTCGAAAGCGCCCGGCACCGGCCAGCCGGCTGCTGCCGACGACATGGCCATGCCGACCGGCCCGATTCTGGGCTACGTGGGCATTCCGTTCTTCGACTCGGAGAAGGAGCTGAATACCAAGCTCACGGAGCTGTTCACCACCATCCTGAACATCTTCACGCTGATGTTTCTGCTGTTTCTGGGGCTGGCGTTTCTGGCGGCGCGGCAGCTCACGGCCCCGCTCAAGCTCATCACCGAAAAGCTCACCCAAACCACCCTCACCGGCGAAAACGAGCTGCTGGACTACCGCAGCTCCGACGACGAGATTGGCCTGCTGGTGCGTGAGTACAACGCCATGCTCACCAAGCTGGAAGCCAGCAAGCGCGAGCTGGCGGCGCAGGAAAAGGAGGCGGCCTGGCGCGAGATGGCCCGGCAGGTGGCCCACGAAATCAAAAACCCGCTCACCCCGATGAAGCTGAGCCTGCAGTTCCTGCAGAAAGCCATCAACGAGCGCCGGCCCAATGCGGAAGAGTTGATTGGGCGCATCAGCCAGACGCTCATCACCCAGATTGACGTGCTGAGCGACATTGCCACCAGCTTCAGCACCTTCACCAACCTGCCCACCATGCGCCCCGAGCGGCTGGACGTGGCCGCCGTGCTGCGCCGCTGCACCAGCCTGCACCAGCCCGATGCCGACGATGGCGCCCTGGAGCTGCGCATGCCCGCCGATGCCGAAACCGGCCGCTACCTCGTGTTTGCCGACGAAAACCTGCTCGTCCGCACCTTCAACAACCTGCTGATAAACGCCCGCCAGGCCGTGCCCGAAGGCCGCGCCCCGCACATCGATGTTTCGCTGGAAGCCATTGGGGCCAAGGGCGTGCGCGTGGCCATTCGGGACAACGGGACGGGGATTCCGGAGGAAGTGCGCGAGAAGGTGTTCGTGCCCAATTTCACCACCAAGGCCAGCGGCTCGGGCATCGGGCTGGCGGTGGCCAAGCGCGGGATTGAGAGTGCCGGCGGCAAAATCTGGTTTGAAACGAAAGTGGGGGAGGGCACCGACTTCTTCATTGAGCTGCCGCTGGCGGGCTAAAAGCTGCCGGCCCAACGGCACGAAACAGCCCGCTTCCGGCGTTACCCGCCAAACCCGACCTTTACCGCATGATTCGCCGCTTACGCCTGTGCTTCCCCCTCGTGGGCCTGCTCGTTGCGGCGCTGTTTTTCATAAACCGGGACACAAAAGCGCAGGCGCGGCCGGCCAAAGCCGATGAAGCCCTGCCGCCCAGCACCCGGCGCTGCCGCTACGTGCGGCTGGCGCCGGGGCGCGATACAATCAGCTTCGCGCTGACTGATACGCTGACGGTGGTGCCGTCGTCCGTGCTCATCAGCGGGCGCGGGGCCGACTACGACGGGCGCACCGACCGGTTCCGCTGGGTGCGGCCCGCCCCGCGCGACAGCAGCGGTGCGCCGCTGGCCGACTCCGTGCTGGTGTGCTACCGGGTGCTGCCGCTGCGGCTGAGCGCGGCGCGGTTCCGGCGGCCCCGCAGCCTGATGGATAGCGTGGGCTTCCGGCAGCCGATGCTGCGGTTCGAGGATTTCTCGGTGAAGGAGCAGATTCTCAACACGCCGGGCATCAGCAAAACGGGGAATCTGTCGCGGGGGCTGAGCTTTGGCAATACCCAGAACGTGTTCGTGAACTCGGCCCTGAACCTGCAGCTGGAAGGCCAGCTGGCCGAAAATATCCACCTCACGGCCGCCATCTCCGACCAAAACGTGCCGTTCCAGCCCGAAGGCAACACCCAGCAGCTCCAGCAGTTCGACAAAATCTACATCACCCTCACCAACCCCAACTGGAACCTGACGGCCGGCGACGTGGTGCTGCGCAACAAGCCCGACTACTTTCTGCGCTACTACAAAAACATTCAGGGCGCGGCGGCCGAGGCCAATTTCGGCCCGCCCATCGTGGGGCTGGCGGGCACCGGGGCCACGCAGGGCGTGGCCAATGCGGTGTTTCTGAACGGCGTGGCCGGGCAGGTGCCCGCTGGGGGCGTCACGGGGCCGTCGCCGGCCACGCTCAACCCGCCGGCCATCAGCCAGCCCCAGCTCACCGACCCCAACCGGCAGGTGCCCGGCGCGGGCCCGCCGCTGGCGGCCGGCGATAAAGCGGGCGTGACGGGCCATACGGTGAGCGCCGGCGGAGTGCGCCGGGGGCTGGTGTGGCGCAGCTCCACGTCCGTAGCGGGCGGGGTGGCCAAGGGCAAGTTTGCCAGCACCGACGTGGCGCCCATCGAGAACGTGCAGGGGCCGTACCGCCTCAGCGGGCCGAACGGCGAGCAGTACATCATCGTGCTGGCCAATTCGGAGAAGGTGTACCTCGACGGCCGCCTGCAAACCCGGGGCTTCGATGCCGACTACACCATCGACTACAACCTGGCCGAGGTCACGTTCACGCCGCGCCACCTCATCACCCGCAACTCGCGCATCAAGATTGACTTCGAATACTCCGACCTCAACTATGCCCGCTCGCTGGTGGCCGCCAGCCACTACCAGCAGCTGGGCCGCCTGAGCGTGCACGGCAACTTCTACCAGGAAGCCGACAACCCCGACAACGCGCCCAACCTGAGCCTGAACGATACCCTGCGCGAGCAGCTGCGCCGGGCCGGCAATGTGGCCGTGGCCACGGCCATCGGCGGCGATTCGGTGCAGTACGACCGCCGCATTGTGCAGTACCACCGCGAGCTGCGGGTGGTGGGCGGGGCGCGCGTGCCGGTGTTTACCTACGTCGGGGCCGATTCGCCCATCGACTCGCTGCGCGGCTCCTACACCGTGCGCTTCACCGACGTGGGGCAGGGCAACGGCGACTACATCCGCAGCACGGAGCCGCGCTTTCTGGCGGCCAACGGGACGGTGTATGAGTACGCAGGGCTAGGCTTGGGCCGCTACCGTCCGGTGCGCCTCATTCCGACGCCGCTGCTGAAGCAGATGGTGACGGCCGGCCTCAGCTACCAGGTGGATAGCAGCACCACGGTGTTTGCCGACGTGGCCCGCTCGCGCCTCGACCGCAACCGCTTCTCGCCCGAGAGCGACCAGGACGGGGCCATGCACGTTGGCTACGTGATGCAGGACCGCCGCCTGCCCGCCGCGCTGGCCAATGGCGTGCTGCAGGGCTACCGCCTGCGCTCCACCCTCGACTACGAGTACACCGGCAAGCGTTTCGCGCCGATTGACCGCTACCGCGACATTGAGTTTGACCGCAACTGGAGCAACACGACCACCACGGCCACCGGCACCACGCCGGTAGCGCGCGAAGACAACATCTTCAATTTCAGCGTGGGCGCGGCGAAGGACGTGAACAACAGCGTCAATTACCGCCTCAGCCGCCGCTTCCGGCCGGGCGAGGTGAACGGGGTGCAGCACTGGCTGGACGCGGCCCAGAAAGTGGGCAGTCTGGAGATGCGCGGCTCGCTGTTTCTGCTGAATTCGGATGCCGGGCGCTTCCACTCCGACTGGGCGCGGGGCGAGGCCACGGGCCGCTTCGTGGGTGGGCGCATCGTGCCCGGCTACGCCTATCGGTTCGATAAAAACCGGGTTACGTCCACCACCACCGACACCATTCGCTCGGCCAATTATTTTGACGAGCACGACGTGTTTATCCAGAGCCGCGACTCGGCCCGCACCCAGTTCCGCCTCGACTACACCTACCGCCGCGACCAAACCCCGAACGCCGAGCAAACGGCCCTGCAGCGGCGCGGCACCGCCCAGACCTGGCAGGGCACGCTGGCCTCGCGCATTGCCAAAACCCAGGATATCCGGGTGCTGGCCACCTACCGCGACCTCGACTCGTTGGGCCTGGCCCGCAACCGCACCGTGCTGGGTCAGGTGTTCTACAACGCCAGCCTGCTGCAAAACCAGGTGCGCTCCGAGCTGAACTACAGCGTGGCCACCGGCCGCGAGCTCAAGCGCGACTACTCGTTTCTGGGGGTGCCGGCCGGCCAGGGCACGCACTACTACGCCGGCGACCTCAACGGCAACGGCCGCGAAGACAAGGACGAATTCTTCGAGGCGCAAACGCCGGATGCGCAGTACCGTACCTACATCAAGGTCTATCTGCCGACGACGGATTACATCACGGCCTTCACCAACCGGCTGGCTTACCGCCTCACCACGGCGGCCCCGCGCGGCTGGCGCGAGGCCGGCGGCTGGCGGGCCGTGGCCGCCCGCTTCGCCACCCTCACCAGCCTCACCGTGGACCGCCGCACCACCGACCCGTCGGTGCTCAAGCGCCTCAGCCCGCTGAGCTTCGACAAGGAGGACAACCAGCTGCTGGCTTTTAATCAGCTGTTTCGGAACACGCTGTATTTCAATCGCTCGAACCCGGTGTTTGGGGCCGAGCTGACCCTGCAGCAAACCCAGCAGAAAACGCTATTGGCGCAGGGCTTCGATACTCGCAACCTCACCACCCAAAGCCTGCTGCTGCGCCGCACGCTGGCGGCCTCGTTCACGGGCCGCCTCACGGGCAGCCGCGACATCCGGGAGGCCAGCAGCACCTACCTGGCGGCCCGCAACTACCGCCTGCTGATTTACGCCATTCAGCCCGAAATCAGCTACCAGCCCACGCCGGCCTTCCGCCTCACCGGCACCTACGTGCACACGTTCAAGCAGAACACCCTGGATGCGCCGCTGGCCACGCTGCCCACGCCCACCCCGGCCGAAACCCACCCCGGCATCTTCGACGATTTGGGCCTCGAAACCCGCCTCAGCCAGGTAAGCAAGCGCACCGTGTCGTCGGCCATTCACTACACCCGCGTCGGCTTCGACGGCACCGACCCCAACTCCGTAGTGGCCATCGAAATCCTGAACGCGCTGCGCCCCGGCAGCAACTTCACCTGGAACCTTAACGTGGAGCAGCGCCTCAGCAACGGCCTGAACATCACGCTGGCCTACGACGGCCGCAAGGCCAGCGGCCTCAATGCAGTGCACACCGGCCGCATGCAGGTGGCGGTGCTGTTCTGACAGTCAATTTACCAGCGCACTACGGGCTTCTTCGCCGCCCGCGCCGCCAGCCCGGCCGTCAGCTCGCGCTGCTTGTACGACAGCGGCAGCTCCGTGCCCGAGCGGAAGGCCCGCACGGCGATTTCGGCGCAGGCGCGGGCATCGGAAAGGGCGTCGTGGTGGTTGAGCGGAATGCCGAACTGGCCGGCCACGTGGTCGAGCTTGTGGCGCTCGAAGTGGGGCCAGCACACCTTGGCCATCTTCACCGTGCACAGGGCATGAAAGGCCGGAATGGGCAGGCCGAAATCGCGGCAGGTGTATTCGAGCACGCTCACATCGAAGGCCGAATTGTGGGCCGCTACGGGCTGGCGGTGCAGGTAGGGGAGCAGCGTGGGCCAGGCATCGGCCAGGGAGGGCGCGTCGTGCAGCTCCGCTTCCGAAATGCCGTGGACCTGCTGGTTGCGCCAGTCCATGCGCAGCACGCGGGGGCGCAGCAGGGTATAGAATTCCTCCACAATCTGGCCGCCCTGCACCCGCACCACGCCCACGGCGCAGGCGCTTTCGCGGCGCTCGTTGGCGGTTTCGAAATCGATGGCCGTGAAGTTGAGGTGGGCCAGGGCCCGGGTAATTTCTGCTTGCATAGCGGGAAGATAATCCAGCCCGGTGGAATCAGTTGGCCGTGCCGGCTGCGGCCGGGGGCGTTGCATCGGGGGCGCAGCACACGTCCGGCACTTCAAAGTAGCGCTCCATCACGCCGTTGATGTTGCCTTCGCAGCCGGGCGTGAGGTCGATGTCGAATTCGATGTCAGAGCTGAATTGCCGCAATGGAATAAGCACCCGGCCGTAGGGCAGGCGCAGCGGCGGGAGGGTGATTTGGGGCTGACCCGCCTGGTGCGCCTGCCGCAGCGCCGCAAAGCGGGCCTGCATCTGGGCATTGAATGGAACGGCGCTCTCGGCCAGCTCGCGCCAGGCTTCTGCCACGTGGCCGGCCCCGAACAGCCCCGCAACCAGCAGCAGCGCCGGCCACCGCCGCTGCCAGCGCCGGCGGTGGCCGGCTGCCGGCTGCCGCCGGCCCCAGGCCCAGCCCATCACCGCCGTGGACAGCAGCAGCACGAGCAGCATCTCGTTTTGCGCCCGCAGCAACGGCGGCCCCACCACGATGTAGCGGAAAAGCAGGAACCCAAGAAAATTCAGCGCCCCGTACGCGGCCAACACGGCCGCCCACTGGCGGCGGGACCACCGCCCCGCAACGTGGGCGGGCGCTTGCTGGCCCAGCCACAGGCCGCCCGCCGCCGCCACCAGCACACTCAGCCCAATGAGTGGCCGCGCCACGAACAGCCCCATCGAATACGCCGCCCGGGGCCCCAGCACCAGCCAGCGGTAGGCGTGGAGCGGGTCGGTGGGCGGGGCCATGGCGGCGGCGCGGGCCCAGTTGCCGGGCGCGGCCGTGGCGGCTGCCGTTGCCGCCGCTCCGATGAGCAGCCACAGCAGCAGCTGCGGGCGAGCGGCTTTGGGCAGGGCAAAAGCCAGCAGCGCCAGCACCGGCCCCGCCTGCACCAGCGTAAGCTCGTTGCCGGTGAGGGCCATTATCAGCGGAAAGCAGGCGATGGCTGCCGTGCGCCAGCGCGTTGGGGCCGGCCCCCAGCCCGTGCGCAGGGCCAGGGCGGCGAAGTTGAGCAGGCCAATCAGCGGAATCTGGTAGGCCACGGCCCCGCAAAACCAATACAGAAACGAGAACGGCGCCGGGGCGGCATTGCAAAACAGCGCCAGCAGCAGCGCGGCTGCCCATAGTGCCCGCCCCCAGGGGCAGGCCGCTTTCAGGGCCGTGTGCAGCAGGGCCCGCAGCAGGTGCGCCAGGCTGGCCCACTGGGCCACGAACAGCCCGGCCGTGACCACTTTCACCCCGCCCAGCCAGCCGTAGGCCACGGGGTTCAGCACCGTCATGATGAAGGTGGTGGTGAAGCGGCCGGTCCAGGTTTGAAACAGCCACAGCTGCACGCCCCAGGTGCCGTGCTCCCGCATCCAGTAGGCATTGCGAAAGTCGTCGAAAAACGGCTGATTGAAAGCCGTGAGCAGCAGGAAAGGGGCCAGCGCCAGCAGCAGCGCCAGGCGCAGCACATACCTGTAAAATAGGGAAGGACTCAACTGCTATGCGATAAAATCAGGGCCTGCAATTGGGGCTATTACTGCAGAAGCTTCGCAACCAAAGCTACCAGAAAGGAAAGCAACACGGGCCATATGGCCCAGCTGGCGCGCCGCACGCTGTTGTCCAGGTCTTTGCTGCGACGGATAATCCATTGCGAATACGCCAGCGAACCGATGAGCACTATGCCGGTCAGGGCAGTTATTGCCTTGCTCGAGGTGGTGTAGAACAGGTACATGATGGGCAGCACCAGCAGCCCGATTAGCGAAGCATACGTCTTATACCAGGCCGGCGCAGGCATGGGCACTACCGGACTGAAAAGGCTGAGCTCGTGGGCCAGCTGGTCGGGCTGTTCTACCTGAGCCGGCATCCAAATCATGTCGGCAGCTCGCGCAGCCTTGATGACGAATACGCCCGTAGCAAGGCGCTCAATCCGGACTATCTCAGCTGCGCTAAGGCGTTTGGTTGGGGTATCGTGCTGCGTACGAATGATTTGCCCATCGTCAATCGTGAGGCACATGCTTTCGAAAAGTACCCGCTGGCGCTTCATGTTCCGGAATAAGCTGAAAACCAAAGCCCCACTCAACATGGCGATGGTAAGGAGCGAGGCCAGTCGATTGGATTCCGAATTGATTGTCGCAATGTAGAGGCTGGCCAGCAACAGCACCGTGCTGGTAATGACCATACGGAGCAAAACTTTCCCTTTCAGCTCGTTGAAACTGCCGGGCCGAACGCGAAACGAAGACATAGGTGAAGCAGCGAAATAGATTGACAGCAATGAGCAGATGGTGCGCCTTCAGATTCCGACGAGCCTGCGCGCCGCTTTCACCACGGCTAGCTCGGCCTGCCCGGCCGGAGTCTGGGCGGCATCCAGCGTGGCGCGGGTGGCGGCCAGCCACGCGGGCGAAGGGGCCTGCCCGGTTTGCAGCTGCGTGAGGCGCTCCAGCACCACCGTGGCCACGGCCGCCAGCCGGGCTGAAAGCGGGGCGTATTCCGTCAGGCCGGGGTTGCTGGTGAGCAGGGGCTGCAGCAGCACGTCGTTGGCCTGCCAGCGCACGGCCTGGGCGCGCAGCGTAGCCAGCTGGCGCAACGAAGCCGGCAGCCAGACGGGCGAAGCCGGCTTGTAGGCCACTACGCTATCTACCAGCACACCGAAGCGGCGGGCCACTTCCGACTCGGCCGGCGCGGCATCCACCAGGCGGTTGTAGCGCGTGTCGGTGGTATAGGTATAGCCCTGGAAATGGCGCTTGTACTCCTTCACCGGCTCCAGCACTTCGGCCAGGGTGCGCAGCGGCGCCACGTTGCCGGAGCCGGCCAGCTGCCGGAGCAGCAGCTCCGGCACCCGCTGGTGGCGCAGGCCCAGCCGGTCCAGCTCGTTGGAAACCAGGTTGAGGCGGCGGTACATATCGGCCACGTTCCGGGTGGTGGCCTGCGGCGACCACAGCCGCTCGGCCACGGCCGCGGCGCGCGGCCAGATGCGCGACTCGATGACGACGGAATCGGCGAACTCGCCCCACATGGCGGCCTCGCCGCCCAGCACCAATTTCTGCTCGGCGGGCGTCAGGGGCGTGTCGGGCGGCAGCGGGTCGGTGAGGTAGGAACTGGCGGCCGTGAGGTTCAGGTCGAGGTAGTAGCCGTTGGACAGCAGCACCGGGTGGCCCAGCCTGGCGGCATCGTTCAGCCCCTTTTTGCCGCGCCAGCTCTGGATGACGGCCTCCTGGGGCAGGTCGGGCCCGAGAATCTCGTCCCAGCCAATCATCGTTTTGCCGCGCTTCTGCAGCAGGGCCAGCACGCGGCGGTTGAAGTAGGTCTGCAGCTGGTGCTTGTCCACGGTTTTGCCGTCGGCCTTCACCATTTTGTTGGCCTGCATGTAGGCCACGATGCGCGGCGTCCGCCGCCAGTTGCGCCCGTCGTTTTCGTCGCCGCCCACGTGGAAGTACGGGTCCGGAAACAGCGCCGTCATCTCCGTGAGCAGCGAATCGAGGAAGGTGTAGGTGGTTTCGCGGGTGGGGTCGATGGCCACGTTGGTGGTGCGCCACAGCTTGTAGGGCGCGTAGGTCGAGTCGGCCGATTTCAGGCGCGGGTAGGCCACAATCCAGCTGGTGGTGTGGCTGGGCATGTCGAACTCCGGCACCACCCGAATGCCCCGCGCCGCCGCGTAGGCCAGCACCTCGCGCACCTCGGCCTGGGTGTAATACAGGCCATCGGTGCTGCCCACGGTTTGCAGGCGCGGAAACACCTTGCTCTCAATGCGAAAGCCCTGGTCGTCGGTCAGGTGCCAGTGCAGCACGTTCAGCTTCACGGCCGCCATGCCGTCGAGGTTGCGCTTCACCACGGCCACCGGCAGGAAGTGCCGCGCCGCATCGAGCGACAGCCCGCGCCAGGCAAAGCGCGGCTGGTCCTGAATATCCACTTCGGGCAGGTAGCGCTGCTTTTTTTCGGTGCGGGGCAGCTGCTCCAGCGTGGCCAGCGCCCGCAGCACGCCCTGGCTGGTGGGCGCGTCTATGCTCACGCCCACGGGCGTCACGCGCAGGCTATACCGCTCTTCGTCGAACTGCTCGGGCTGGCCCACGCGGCCGTAGCGGATTTGCAGCACCGGGCCGGTGGCGGGCTCGGCCGGGCCTTGCAGGCGGGTGAGCGTGCGGCGGGCGGCGGCCCGCACGGCCGGGGCGGCGCTGGCATCGAGCTGCAGCTTCAGGGGCTTGCTCAGGCTCAGGCGGCCCTGGCCCCAGCGCATTTCGGCGGGCAGCGGCATCTGGGCAGAAACCGGGCCGACAAGCAGCAGGCTTAGGAAGCTACCGCAAAGGCACGCGGAGAAAACCCGCCGAGGCCCGCTGAGGCGTTCCAGAACAACTCGGCGTACCTCCCCGACAACCTCGGCGAACCTCTGCGGTAACTTCCCGAACAATGTCCTCATATCAATCCCCGAGCTTTGAATTCCAGATACTTATTAATGGTATTCACCGTCAAATCCTTCGGCGCCGTCAGCAGCGAGTAGATGCCGTAGCGCTGCAATTCGAGCACAATCTGCCGCTTTTCCTGCGCAAATTTCTCGGCAATGGTCTGGTTATACACTTCTTCGGTAGTGGCGGCTGGCACATCCAGAAACTCTCGCAGCTCGGTGTTTTCGAAGAACACCACCAGCAGCAGGTGGTCTTTCGCCAGGCGGCGCAGGTAGGGCAGCTGGCGCTGCATGCCGTGCAGCGTTTCGAAGTTGGTGAACAGCATGAGCAGGCTGCGCTGCTTGATTTTGGCCCGCACCATGGAGTACAGCAGCTCGAAATCGGTTTCGAGGTACTTGGTTTTCTGGCGGTAGAGGATTTCCAGTATGCTCAGCAGGTGGCCGGGCCGCCGGTCGGCGGCCAGCGTCGCGCCGGGCTTGTTGGAGAAGGTGACGAGGCCGGCCTTGTCGTGCTTGAGCAGGGCAATGTTGCTGACCACCAGCGTGGCGTTGATGGCGTAGTCGAGCAGGCTGAGGCCGTCGAACGGCATCCGCATCACGCGGCCCTTGTCGATGAGGCAGTACACCTGCTGGGCGCGCTCGTCCTGGAAGTGGTTCACCACCAGCGCGTCGTCGGCGCCGGTGCCGGCGCGGCGGGCGGTGGCCTTCCAGTTGATGCTGCGCGGGTCGTCGCCGGGCACGTAGGGCCGGATTTGCTCAAACTCCATGCTGTGGCCCACGCGCCGGATGCGCTTCACGCCCACCTCGGTGAGGCGGTTGTGAATGGCCAGCAGCTCGTACTGCCGCATTTGCAGAAACGACGGGTACACCGGCACCACCTTGTTCTGGTCGTAGCGAAAGCGCCGCCGCACCAGCCCCAGCGGCGAGGCCGCGTAAATATTCAGCGCCCCAAACTCGTACTCGCCGCGCTTCACCGGCCGCAGCTGGTACCGGATTACCTGCGTCTCGCCGGGCTGGATGCTGGCCTTGAACAGCACATCGCGCCGCTGAAACTGGTGCGGAATCTCGTCAATCGTTTCGGTATCGATGGCGAAGCGGTAGCGGTTTTCGAGGTAAATCTGCACGTCGTTGTCCGAGCCGTTGGCCAGCTTGTCGCCCAGCACGCGCCGCCCGAACACCGGCGCGGCCTGGCCCTTCACCGGGGCGTAGAGCAGCAGCGCATCGAGCAGCACCAGCACCGCGAGCAGGCCCAGCGCGATGTACATCGGGCCCAGCAGCCAGGGCAGAAAAAAGGCCACCACGAAGCCGATGATGACTGCGACCAGAGCCAGAAAAAAGCGGGGCGTGAGAAATAGCGTCATGAATTGCGCAGTTGGTCGCGGACGTGCATCAGCGCGAAGCCCAGTAGATTAGGTCCCTGCCAGCGGGCCGGATTATCGGCATCGGGCGAGTCGGCGGCCAGCCCAATGCCCCAAATAGTGTCCACCGGACTGGCCTCAACCAGCACCCGGTCGCCGGTCGAAAGCAGAAATTTTGCCAGGTCCTTGTGTTGGCCAAACTTGTGCAGGTTGCCGGCCGTCACGATTTCAATCTTGTGCGCTTCCCAGACTTCGGGCTCGAAGTTCTGAATCTCACGACCTAATTTCTTGGCTTCGGCCGGACTTTTAGCGGCCAGAATCCGGTCCAGCGTGTCTTCGTCGTGAAACAGCCGCGCTTTCTCCGCCATCATCCAATGCTCGGTAGAGCGGTAGGTGATGCCCGCCACCACAAAATCGGCCACCCACCACTGGCTGAGGCAGGCTTTGGTGACAACGCCGTCCTTGCCGGGCTGGTGCCCCCAGAAAAACAGGTACTTGACGCGGGTATCCTGTGCCAGCTGGTCGAGGAGCCAAGGGGTGGAGTAGGGCATGGGGCTGGTTGAGGTAGCGACGCGACCCTTCGCGTCTCGTCGTTGCTGGTGTTGTTAGGTCCGCGCGGCTCTGGTCGTTCAACGACGAGACGCGGAGTGTCGCGTCGCTACATGGTTCGAATCAAGCTAGCGCGGCACTTCCACGCTCTGAATAATCTGCTTCACCACGTCATCGGGCGTGCCGCCTTCCATCTCGCGCTCGGGCGTGAGCATGATGCGGTGGCGCAGCACGCTGGGGGCCAGAAACTGCACGTCCTCGGGCGTCACGAAGTCGCGGCCGCGCAGGGCAGCCAGGGCTTTGGCCCCGTTGAGCAGGGCCAGCGAGGCGCGGGGCGACGCGCCGAGGTACAGCGACTTGTGCGCCCGCGTCTGGCCCACCAGCTTGGCGATGTATTCCAGAATATTGGCCTCCACGCGCTGCTGGCGCACCTGCTGCCGGAGCCCGGCCAGGTCGGCGGCGCTCAGAATGGGCTGCACGGCCTCCAGGTTGGTGCCGCCGAAGCCGCTGTGGTGGCCCTGCAGAATCTGCACTTCCTCGGCCAGGGTGGGGTAGCCCACCTGCAGCTTGAACAGGAAGCGGTCGAGCTGGGCTTCGGGCAGGCGGTAGGTGCCTTCCTGCTCCACGGGGTTCTGGGTGGCCAGCACCAGGAAGGGCTCCGTCATGGCGTAGGTGGTGCCGTCCTGGGTCACGGTGCGTTCCTCCATCACTTCAAACAGGGCCGATTGGGTTTTGGCCGGGGCGCGGTTGATTTCGTCAATCAGCACCACGCTGGCGAAAATCGGGCCCTGCCGAAACTCAAAATCCCCCTTGTTCTGCCGGAAGACGGAAGTGCCCAGCACGTCGCTGGGCATGAGGTCGGGGGTGAACTGGATGCGGCTGAACGGCACCTGCAGCGTGCGCGCCAGCAGCTTGGCCATGAGGGTTTTGGCCACGCCGGGCACGCCCTCGAGCAAGACGTGGCCATCGGCCAGCACGGCGGTGAGCAGCAGCTCCAGCAAGTCGGTCTGGCCCACAATGATTTTGCCGATTTCCGTCCGAATGGCTTCGGCCTGGGCCGTGAGGCGGGCAAAATCGGTGCGTGCGGCCAGGGCGGCTTCGGGCGTGGGCGCGGCGTAAGCGTTGGCATCGGGGGCCGGGGTGGGGGGCGTCAGGTCGTGGGGGGAGGGTTCCATTTAGAGCGTGCTGGCGTAGCCAAGTAAAGTTTGAGCGGTTGCTTCGTCGGCGCAGGCGGCGAGCAGATTGGCGTGAATGGTGGCGGCGTATTCCTTTGAAACAAGGTTTTTGTGGTAGAGCCTGAGGTCGTTCAGCAGTTCGGCGGTTTCGTACCAGTCAAGGTCCATCAGGGCTTTTTCGGCCGGCATCGCCTCCGCCTCAAACAAGGGGAAATTCCAGTCATACTTGATGAGGACGGCAAGCTTTGCAACGGTGAGCATAAGGCATTAGCGGGCTTCGCGTTTGAAATCACTCAGCGCCCGGCTCAGCTGCAGCAGCTGCTGGTCGGTCATCCGGGGGGCGGTGCGGGCGTGGTTCACCAGCCGCAGCAGCTCATCGACGCGCGGACGGGCCAGGCCCGATTTCTGGCTCAGCCGCTCCCGAAACGCCTCGTCGCCAAAGTCCGGGCTCACTTCCTGAAAGCGGGTGCGCAGGTAATCAATGAAGAGCCCGACTTTCTTCTCGGCAATCAGCGCGTGGCTGCTGCCCTGGCTATAGAGGCCGGCCACCGTGCGCGTAAACAGCAGCGTGGTATTGGGCAAGGGGTTGAGGGTGGGGATGATGCGCTGCCGCCGCCGCGCCCCCATGAACATAAACAGCACTGCCCCGGCCAGCGTCACGAAGTAGGCCACGCGCAGGGCTTCGTGGGCCACCAGCACCCGCAGCAGCGACTGCTCGCCGGCCGGGCCCTGCTTCTGGTACTCGTCCCAGAACGTGCGGCGGGCCGGCAGGTAGCGCAGCGCCGCCCCCGCAAACTGCTGCGAAGCCGGCCGCAGAAAGTAGATGTTGCTGAACGCCGCCGGCACCGAGCACAGGTAAAAATGCCCGCGCCCGTGCGGAATCTCCACGTACACGGCCCGGCCTTTTGCGTCGGTGGCCAGGGTGTGGCCCGCATGGCCGGGCTTCAGCACGAAGCGGTGCCGGGCCACCTTGCCCGGCAGCTGGCAGCGCACCGCCGCCAGCGCCGGATTGGCAAAGCGCAGCTCCACCGAATCGGGCAGCAGCAGCGGGCGCACGCCTTCCCGCACGGGCGGGTCAAGGCGCTCGACGCGCACGCCCAGCGAGTCGAGGAAAGCCCCGTTCAGGTCTTCGGCCGTAATGAAGGCGTTGTTGCCGCGCCGGGCGTAGGCCAGCAGCGTCCGCACGTCGAGCCGGACATTGTCAAACTCGTTGTTGACAAACAGGTAGTTGGCCTGTTCGTCGCGCAGGGGCAGCGGCAGGGAGTCAATTTTCGTAAGCTCATCCGGCGAGGGGTAGCGGCGGGACTGCTGCGGCGTTTCGTCTTCGGAAATGCCCGTGAGCAGGTTGTAGGCGGGCAGGCGCACCACCTCAACGGAATCGGTGCCGAGCAGGTGGGGCAGCTGGTCGAACAGCGCGTAGGTGCCGTAGGGAATCTTGTCGGTGTTGATGTAGGTCGGCGTCCAGTCCAGCGGCTTGGGGCGGTGCGACTCGACCAGCACGTACACCCCAAACAGCAGGACCAGCCCCAGCACATACAGCCGGAAAGTGGTGATGTGGCGCTTCATCGGGCGGCAGGGAAAGCGGTGGAGGAAGCGGCGGTGCGGATGGCCCGCTGGGCCTCGCGCACGGGGCCGTACTGCGCGGCGGTGAGGGGCAGCTCGCCGTACCACACGTACTCAAACTGGCGCGTGGCCACCCGAAACGCCTCGCGCAGCGGCCCGGCCGGCAGCTCGTGCAGGTAGGCGTGGTTGGTTTTGTTGGGCTCCCAGTGCAGCCGATTGGCATCGCTGAGGTGCTTCAGGGCTTCGAGGTAGCCCAGGCGCACGGCCAGGCGGTAGTTGCCGGCGGCTTCGGCTTCGGCCAGGCGGGCCGGGAAATCCACGGCGTGAATGTCTTCGTCCAGCACGTCGTAGTCGAGGCCCGTGCGGCGCCGGCTGCGGCCGAAGGCCCCGGTCAAATCGACCTGCAGGAACTTGAGCACCGCAAACACCAGCACCGCCACAATGGCCGCGTACCAGCCGTATTTCCAGGTCAGCCGGCCGCCGCTGGTGCCCAGCAGGCGGTTGAGCCAGCGCCCCAGCCAGCTCCAGAACCGGTCCCACAGGCCCAGGTCTTCGGGGGCTACTTCCTGGTACTGAAACGCGGGGTCGGCCTGCAGCTGGCGCAGGCGGGCGGCATCGGGGCGGCGGGCGGGCAGGGGCGTGCGGCGGTCGGGCGGCAGCGGCCACGCCCGAATCGGCTCATCGGCTTTGGCCAAGGGCTCAACGGGCTTCTCGGCCGGGGCCGGGGCCGGGGCAGCGGGCGGGGCGGGCTTTTGCGGCGGCTGGGCGGCCAGCGGCACCTGCGTCAGCAGCAGCGCGGCCAGCGGCAAGGCCCGGAATCTGAGCCCGAAAGCCGGCACCACCGCGCGGTTAGTATTCGCCTTCCTCATCGGGGCGGTAGAAGTGGCTGGTGGTTTCGGGCGCGGCCGTCTGGCCCAGCAGGGCCAGCTGCTGCCGGGCCCCGATGCTGTCGCGCCGCTCGGCCAGGTTGAAATACTGAAAGCCCATGGCCAGCAGGGGCAGGGCCAGCAGCAGCACGGCACTGCCCGAGTAGAGCAGCGTGGCGGCCTGCATCAGCAGCGACGTATCGTGCGGGGTTCCGGTTTTGGTGAGCTGCAGCACATCCATCACCATCAGCCCATACATGGGAATGGCAAAAATGTAGCTGATGGTGCTCTGGATGATGACCATCACGAAGCCCAGCCCGAATGTGGACCACCACTTGCCCTTGATGAGGTAGAAGCTGCGGGTGAGCGCGGCCACCGGGCCCAGGTCTTCGAGCCACAGCACCGGGAAATACAGCGCCAGCCCCACACCTATCCAGGCAATGACGACATAGAGCACCAGAATGAGCATAATGGCCCAGCCGGGGCCGCCCAGGGCCGCAATGCCCGCGAATACCCCTCCGAATATCAGCATGATGACCAGCGACAGGCCCAGCAGCAGCAGGCAGGCCAGCACCATGCGGCCCAGTCGCGGACGCATCCAGTCCCACACCTGGCGGGGCTGCACGGTTTCGGCGGCCGGCAGGTTGAGGCGCACCCGCAGGTAGCTATAGACGGTGCTGCTCAGGAGCATGAACGTGACCAGGCTGCCGAGCACGGTGAGGGCCAGCCCCACGCCCCCCCAGCCCCGGTACATGGCCAGCGGGTCGTAGTCGCCCATTGCGTAGGCTCCGGCCCGCCGCGTGCCCTGAAACAGGGTGGCGTAGAAGCCCGTAGCCTTGCCCATAAACAGGCCCAGGCCGATGCCCATGAGCAACGCTCCCGGCAGGGCAAAGTAGGCCAGGCATTTCAGAAAGGGCTTGAACTGCGAGCCGAGGAAGTCGAACGTGGCCCCGACTTTGCCGCCAAAATCCCGCTCGCGGCGGAAGTCCGATTCCTGGGTAAAAAGAGTTTTCATGCAGCTGGAAAGGAAGGTTGGGGAAGCATTGCGGGTCCGGCAGTGCCATCGCCAAAGCTACGGCAGGCGGGCCAGCCGCCGGCGCACCTGGCCGGGATAGATGCCAAAATACCAGCCAATAAAAGCGGCCGAAGCACCGATGATGGCGAGGCTGGCCGCAACGGGCATCTCGGTGTGGCGCGTCACGAAGCCTTCGAGAAAGCCGGCCACCACAAAAATGGGCACCAGCCCGATGGCCAGCTTCAGGCCGTCGCGGGCGGCGCGGCGGAACGACTCGGCCCGCGAGTAGGTGCCCGGAAACAGGATGCCCGTGCCCATCACCAGCCCGGCCCCGCCGGCCAGCACAATGGCCGAAATCTCCAGCGTGCCGTGAATCCAGATGGTGAGGAAGGATTGCAGCCCCACGCCTTTGTGAAAGAAGAAATACTGAAACGAGCCCAGCATCATGCCCGTCCGAAACAGCTCGACGATGGAGCCCAGCCCCAGGCCCACGCCAAACACGAACACGCGCAGCGAAACGTAGATGTTGTTGAGCGTGATAAACAGGAACATGGGCGCTTCGCTCTCGGTCTTGTACACGCCCATGGGGTCGCCGCGCCGGATGTTTTCCAGGGTCATGTTCACGTAGCCGTCGCCCAGCACCACGCGCACAAACCGGTCATCGAGCGCCGCCGACAGCGCCCCGATGGCCGTGAACACCACAAACAGCACCGCCGCCACCCGCAGCGTGCGGTGGTGCCGGGCCACGAGCAGCGGCAGCTCCTCGGCCCAGAACTGGCCGAAGCGCCGGGTATTTTCGGGCTTGTTGCGGTAGAGGCGCTGGTGCAGCCTGGCCGTGAGGTTGTTGAGGTAGGCCGTGGTCTGGCTGCCGGGGTAGAAGGTCTGGGCGTAGGCCAGGTCGTCGGTCAGGGCTACGAAGCGGGCGGCCAGCTCATCGGGGTTGGTGGTGGGCTGCTGTTCGTATTGCTGCCAGCGCGGCTGGTTCTGACGCAGGAAAGCGGGTTCGCGCACGGTGCTAAGGGATGGGGGTGGGCGGGTAGGCGGGCAGGAGGGTGGGCGGCGGTGGAATAGACCCCGCAGGAATTTCTCCTTTCCCAAAGACGAAGAAACTAGATTTGAGCTTTGCCGCTCTTTGTCAGCATTTATATTTTCATTTGCGGCGCGATTTCCACCGCTTCCCGCCCGCCTGCCCGCCTACCTCCATACCCTTAAAAAAAATGGCCTTCATCCGCGTCCACACTGCCCAAAACGTTACCCTCGAATACGAAGTCGCCAGCTTGGGCGACCGCATCGTGGCCACCATTATCGACAACATCATTCTGTTTGCCTGGGTGATAGTCTGCTTTCTGATTTTCTCTGCCCTGATGGGATGGAACAGCAACGAGGCCAAAACCGGCGTAGGGGCCGTGATACTGGGCCTGCTGGTGGGCATTCCCTACGTGTTCTACAACCTGCTCTGCGAGGTGTACCTCAATGGCCAGAGCCTGGGCAAAAAGGCCCGCGATATTCGGGTGATGCGCCTCGACGGCACCGCGCCCCGCCTCGGCGACTACCTGCTGCGCTGGCTGCTGCGCATCGTCGATTTCGGCATTTTCAGCGGCCTGGTGGCCGTCGTCACCATCGCGCTCAACGGCAAGGGCCAGCGCCTCGGCGACCTGGCGGCCGGCACCACCGTCATCAAAACCCGGCCCGTGGCGCCGCACGCCGTGCCCACCGCCGCCGACCTGACCGCCGTGGCCGGCTACCAGCCGGTTTTCCCGCAGGCCGCCCTGCTCGCCGACCACGACGTGACCCTGATACGCCAGCTGCTGCAGCGCGCCGCCACCCAGAACGACTACTTGCTGCTGAACGAAATCGCCAACAAAGTGAAGGCCATTACCGGCATCCAGACCAGCTTGCAGGACGAGCCTTTCCTGAAAACCATTCTGCGCGACCACGCGCACCTGGCCCAGGCCTAACGGCTGTTCTTTCGTGAAAACCTGGTGCGCCTTGCTGCTGCTGGCTCTGCTGAGCGGCTGCGATTCTAAACCCCGGCCGGCTGCTACAGCCGCCGCTGCTTCGCCCAACGCGCTGACTTCGGGCCCGGCTCCAGCCCCAGCCGCGGCACGCCCACCGGTGGCTGCCGTACTCGGCGACTATGAGGGCACGATGGGCGGCCGGTTTCCGTTTCGGCTGTCCATTACGGTGTCAAAGCCCGATTCGCAGCTGGTGGGCACCTACTATTACCTCAGCCAGCAGAAGCCCATCGAACTGAAGGGCTTTGTGGCCCCCACCGGCGAAATCTGGCTGCGCGAGTTCACGCCCCAGCCATCGGCCGAGGAAGAGGAGAAAATGCGCCACTGGCACGAGTCGATGGACCAGGTGCGCCAGCCGACGGCCCGCTTCATGGTGCGCCGCACCTCCGATGGTGCTTTGGCCGGTATCTGGCAGGAAGGGGGAGCCGGCCGCCGCCGGCCGGTGCAGCTTACGCGCTACCGGCCGCGCGGGCCGGCAGCGCAGGCCCACGTAGGCGAGCAGACGTATTTTGAGGAGTTTACCATACCGGTTTTCACCGTGCCCGACCCCGGCGTGACGCGGCGGCTGCACGAGATTTTCGGCGTGGAGCAGCTGACGGATATGCCGTTGGCGGAGCTGCGCGAAGAGCACCTTACGCACGAGTCGAACGATACGCCGCAGGGCTTCGCCGGGGTTTATTCGCAGGTGACGTACAACAGCCAGGGCCTGCTGAGCGTGGACTTGCATTCGGAATACACGGGTGCCAACGTGAGCCACAGCTACCGCACGGCGGTGGTGGACCTGCACACCGGCGAGCTGCTGACCGACGAAATCAACCCCACCCGCAAGGCACAATTCCTGGCCATCTGCGAGCAGAAGCTACAGGCGCAGCTGGCGGCCTACATCGCCGAAGAGTACCCGGGTGCCGCCCCGAACAGCGACGACGTGGATGTGGCTGGCCTGCGCAGCCAGCACGTCAGCTCCCAAAACCAGCCCGATGAAATGGGCATCGGGCCCGCAAGCGTGCGGTTTCACTACCCGGTGAATTACGAGGCGCAGTCGAACCTGATGTTCAAGCAATTTCAGCATCAGTTTTGGCTGGAATTCTCCTTTGCCGAGCTCAAGCCGCTGCTAAAGCCCGGCAGCCCGCTGCACCGCCTGCGCTAAGGCGCAACAAAAAAGCCTCGCTGGCTACCAGCAAGGCTTTTTTGTTGCAATCAATTCATCAACAGCCTATTCCACCGCCAGCTGGCGGGTAGCCACGGGTTGGCCATCCACGGCGAGGCGCACGAAATACAGGCCGGGCTTCACGGCGCCGGTGTTCCAGCGCAGCGTTTGGGCGCCGGCCGGCAACAGCTCCGCTGCCGGAGCGGCCACCCGGCGGCCGGTGTTGTCGAACACGCTCAGCTCGACGCGGCCGGCGCGCGGCAGCGTGAAGCCGAGGGCCGTGCTGCCGTGGGCCGGGTTGGGGTAGAGGCTTACGCCCGAGGCCAGGTCGGTGCGCTCGCGCACGGCCGTGACCACACCGGCCGGGCCGGCCACGGCAATGTCGCGGGCGGCCAAACCGTTGCCGATGGTGCCCACCAGCGTAGTGGCCCCGGTGGTCAGGTTCACGGTGTAGAAGTTGGTGTTGGCCGTTGTGCCGGGGTTGGCCACCAGGTAGGCCGTGTTGGTGCCCGCTGCCGGCGAGTAAATGTCCAGGTCCAGGCTCGAAGCCGTGGCGTTGGCCATGATGCCGGTGGCGCCCACCGTGTTCAGGGTGCCGTTGTTCGGCGGGTTCTGGGTGGTGAGGATGTTCAGGCTCAGGTCGTAGTTGTAGAGCGTGGTGGCCGTGGCGGTGGTGCCGGCCACGCTGTTGGTGTAGGCCACCGCGCCGATGTTGGGCGTGGCGTTGGCGTTGGCGTCGGTGGTGGCGTAGGCCAGGTTGGTATCGGTGGCCGAGATGGTGCCGTCAATCGGGTTCAGGCGGTAGTTGGCCCGGTTCGAGGACGTAACCCGGATGCGGTCCACGGTGGGGTTGAAATCGAAGCCCACTTTGCCCGTGCCCAGCTCCAGGCGCACGGCGGCGCCCACGGCCGTGGCCACGCCCGTCACCGAATTCACCGAATAAACCTGGGCATTGGCCCCGGGCGCGGCCAGGGCCGCATCGTAGCCCAGCGCATAGAGCGTGTTGGTGGCGGGCCGGATATCCAGGCCCACCAGCGTCTGGGTAGCCGCTACCCCGCTGAGGCCCACGGAAGTGCGAATGGTAGCGGGCAGGGCCGTGTCAAACGAAATCAGGTTGGTGCCGGCCAGGGCGTAGGCCAGGTTGCCGGTCACCGTGGGCGGCACCGTGCGGGTGATTTGCAGGGCAATGTCCGTAAAAGCCGTCAGGCCGCCCCCCGAAGCCGAGTTGCCCAGGCCGCCCACCAGCGTGGTGGCTCCCGTAGCCAGGTTCACGGTATACAGCTCATTGGTAAAGCCCACGGTGCCGCCCGTCGAAACGGCCAAATAAGCCTGGTTGGTACCGGTGGTGGGGTTGTAGCGAATGTCCATATCGGCGCTGAAAGTAGCGCCGGAAGTGTTGAGGCCCAGGCTGCCCACGGTGTTGAGCGTGCCGTTGTTGGGTGGGTTTTGCAGCGTGAGCCGGGAGTTGGTTTCGTCGATGTCGTAGAGCGTGGTGGCCGTGGCTCCAATGTAGCTGTTGGTGTAGGCCACTGTGCCCACGCCGGGCGTCTGGTTCGCGTTGGCATCGGTGGTGGCGTAGGCCAGGTTGCCGTCGGTGGCGGCCAGGGCCCCGGTCACGGGGTTCAGCCGATAGTTGGTGTTGTTGGCACCCGTCAGCCGGATGCGGTCCACCGTCGGGTTGAAATCGAACCCGATGCGGCCCAGGTTGCTGCCCAGGTTCACCGGAATCGTGCCACCCACCTGCGTCAGCGCGCCGGTCGTTACGTTGAGCGTGTAGAGCTGCACCTGCATGGCCGTCACGCTGTAGCCGGCTACATACACCTGCCCCGTATTGGGGCGGCTGTCCATGCCCACCAGCACCTGGCCCATCGCCAGGCCCACAATAGGCGTAGTGCTGGCGAAGGTGCTGGGCGTGGCCACATCAAACGTAACGAGGCTGGAGCCCGTCGCGGAAGTGCTTATCAGGCCGTAAGCCGTTTGGGCGTGGCCAGGGCGGGCACCGAGTAAAAGTAAGGCTGCTGCTGCCAGTCGGGGTAAAGTAAATCGTGGTTTCATGCGAAGATTGGAAGTGAATGGTGAACCAAAGGCAGATACGAAGCATATCTCCGGGCCGATTGATTTTAATCGAACTTTAATCTTCTGGCAGCCAGGCCGGTTCATGCATCAGGCCGTGCCCCCAGCAAGCAAAAACCCGCAATCCGGCCAGCGGATTGCGGGTTCTCAACGCCCATTCTGCTTGCCTGAGCGAGGCTAATGGGTTGTAAACGAAGCGGTGATGCCTACCACGGCACGGGCTGGCCCTGCCAGGTCACGAAGCTGCCGTTCTCTTCCGCGTGCAGCTGCTCGGCCAGCCGGATGATGCCACGGGCCGAGTCGGCCGGCTCTTGGGTGGCGTGGTCGCCGCCCATGTCGGTGCGCATCCAGCCGGGGTCCACCAGCACCGAAATCAGGCCGTATTTGCCGATTTCGGCCGCCAGGCTGCGCATGTACATGTTCATGGCGGCTTTGCTGGCGCTGTAGTGGTAGGGGTCGCCGGTGGCCTTCCAGGTCAGCGAGCCCTGGCCCGAGGAAATGCTCAGAATGCGGCCCTTGCGTCCGGCGCGCAGCAGCGGCAGCAGCGCCTGCGCCACCAGCAGCGGCCCAATGGCATTCACCTGCATGGTTTCCATGGCATCTTCGTGGGTGAGCTGGCCCAGGCGCTGGTGGGCATCGCCGGAGCCCGCGTGCGGGTACACGCCGGCGTTATTTATCAAAACGTCAATGCCGTCGGTGGCGGCCAGCACCGCCTGAGCGGCGGCGGCAATGGACTCGGCGCTGGTCACGTCCAGCGGCAGCAGGGCGAGGCGCTCGGGGTACTGGCGGCGCAGGCGCTGCAGCTCGCCTGCTTCGAGGGGCTGCCGGCTGGCGGCAAACACCTGGTCGCCGCGCTCCAGGTACTGGCGGGTAAGTTCGAGGCCCAGGCCCCGGTTGGCTCCGGTGATGAAAACGCGCATGTGGTGATTTGGGGATTAGCTTGAAGAATTGGGGCCGAAGTTTACGCACAAAAGCCCAACCCGTGGCAACGTTTGCGCGAAGGCTTTTTGCGCCTGGCGCTAATTTGGCGCTTCCATTAGCCCCAAAAACCCCAAAGCCGACGCGTTATGGACTTTAACATTGCCACGCTTACCGCTGCCGAGGCCCGCGCCCTGCTGCCGCAGCTCCACGAGCTGCTCCGCGATGCCGTCGATTCGGGCGCTTCCGTCGGCTTCCTGCCGCCCCTGCCTGCTGCCGAAGCCGAGGACTACTGGCAAAGCGTTATCGCCGCCGTCGAAGCCGGGCACCGGGTGCTGCTGGTGGCGCGCACTGCCGATGCCCTGCTGGGCACCGTGCAGCTGGACCTGGCCACCCGGCCCAATTCCCTGCTCCGTGCCGAGGTTTCCAAGCTGCTGGTGCACACGCGGGCCCGCCGCCAGGGCATTGCCCGTCAGCTGCTGCTGGCCCTGGAAGACCACGCCCGGCAGCTCAGCCGCAGCACCCTCATCCTCGACACCCGGCACGGCGACGGGGCCGAGTTGCTTTACCAACGCATGGGCTACCACTTCGTCGGAGCCATTCCGGCGTATTTCATCAACCACGACGGCAAGCCGCACGCCACCGCCGTTTACTACAAGCTGCTGGAATAGAAAAGGCCGTCATGCAGCGAAGCATGACGGCCTGTTTGTACCTGACTGCCGCGGGATTACCCAGCTGCAATGGCTTTGCGGCGCGAGCCGGTTTTGGGCACCCGCTCTTCGCCCTGCGCCAGCAGCTCCTCGTCGCGCTCCGTCGATTTCTTCACCCAGCTCACCGAGTACAAATCCTTGCGGCGGTCGCGCAGGTTGCGCACCGCGCCGCTGGTGTTTAGGTCTTTGAGCAGGTCGAGGTCGAGGTCGGCAATGAGCGTCATCTCCGTGTTGGGGGTGGCTTCGGCCACGATGGCGTCGTGCGGGAAGGCAAAGTCTGAGGGGCTGAACACGGCCGACTGCGAATACTGAATGTCCATGTTCTCGACGCGGGGCAGGTTGCCCACCGAGCCGGTGATGGCCACGTAGCACTCGTTCTCGATGGCGCGGGCCTGGGCGCAGAGGCGCACGCGCTGGTAGGCATTCTTGGTATCGGTCCAGAAGGGCACGAACAGAATTTTCATCCCTTCGTCGCTGAGCATACGCGAGAGCTCGGGGAACTCCACGTCGTAGCAAACCAGAATGCCGATTTTGCCGAAATCCGTGTCGAAGCACTTCAGCTTGTCGCCGCCGCGCATGCCCCAGTAGCTGGCCTCGTCGGGCGTGACGTGCAGCTTGTACTGCTCGTCCACCGTGCCGTCGCGCCGGCAGAGGAAGGCCACGTTGTGGAGCTTCTCATCCAGGTACACCGGCATCGAGCCGGCCACCACGTTGATGTTGTAGCTCACGGCCAGCTCCATCATCTTGGCCTTGATGGGTTCGGTGAAGGCCGCCATGGCCCGGATGGCTACCGCCGGCGAGTCTTCGTTGGTGAGGGCCATGAGGGGCGCGTTGAAAAACTCCGGAAACATCACGCAGTCAGCCTTGTAGCCGCTCACCGTGTCCACGAAGAACTCAATCTGCTGCAGCAAGTCCTCCAGGCTGCGGGTGGCGCGCATCTGCCACTGCACAATGCCGATGCGAACGTTGGACTTCTGATTGCCAATGAGTTTCTCCTCTTCCTCGTAATACACGTTAATCCACTCCAGCAGCGTGGCGTACGCCTTCGACTCGGAGTCGTAGGGCAGGTAGCCGCGAATGATTTTCCGCACGTAGAAGTCGTTCGAGAGCTGGAAGGTGAGGATGGGGTCGGTGAGCTCCTTGTTGCGCACCTTTTCCACGTACTTGGCGGGCGTCATCTCGTTGGCGTAGGTGGCGTAGCCGGGAATGCGGCCGCCGGCCACCATGGCGCGCAGGTTCAGGTTCTCGCACAGCTCCTTACGGGCGTCGTAGAGGCGGCGGCCCAGGCGCAGGCTGCGGTACTCGGGGTCCACAAACACGTCCACGCCGTAGAGCGTGTCGCCGTCGGCATCGTGGGTGTCGAACTTGCCCTGGCCCGTGATTTTGGCGTAGGTGTGCTTGTCGCCAAACCGGTCATAATCAACAATAATGGCCAGGGCCGCCGCTACCAGCCGGCCATTGTCCTCGATGCCAATCTGACCCTCGGGAAACTTGCGAATCAGCGCGCTGAATTCCTCCGACGACCACGCGCCTTCCATGTTGGAATATACCTGGTCCATGATGTCCTTGATGGCCTTGAAATCGGAGCGGCGCAGGGTGCGCAGCACCAGCTTGTGGGCCGGCACGGCGGTGGGGGTCAGGCGCTCGGCCGCTACCAGAGCATTGGGCTTGCCTATTTTTTTGGCGTGGGAGCCACCCGGCGTGGCGTGGCCATTGGAACCGGCGGGCTTGCCATTGGAAGAAGTTGCCATAAGAGAATGCGGAAATCAGTCGTTAGTAATCGGTAATCAGCGTCGGACGAATGTAGCCCGCAGCAGGCCAGGGCCCGCGTTAAACAATTGCTACCATGCCCGGGCACGCCGGCGCGCCACTCGTCCAACAAAATTACCCGTAAAAAAACCCGTTGGCGACGTTCACCAACGGGTAGTCAAACGGCAAAAGGCCCAAAACGGTGCAATCGGCCCGAAATTCTACTCGCGCACCACGCGCCGGGTGGCCGTGCCCCGGCTTGTTTGCACCGTCAGCAGGGCCACGCCCCGGAAGGTGCCAAAGGCCTCGGCATCAAGGGTGAGGGTGCCATTGCTGCCGCTGAATGCGCGGCGGAACAGCACCCGGCCCACCAAATCGGTGCCCGACACCGTGAGCGGCCCGCTGCCGGCCGGCACCGTGAGCGCCAGGGCGCTGCCCACGGCCGAGGGGTTGGGGTAGGTGCTCAGCGCGGCATCGGTGGTGGCATCGTGCGTGGCCAGGCGGATGATGCGGCGGTAGATGTCGCGGTATTCGACGTTGGTGATGGTTTCCTGCCCACCAATTTCGCGGGTGGTGATGGTGAGCACCGGAACGTGGTGAGTTTTGGCTAGCCACTTATACTCGCGGGTCAGCGGCAGGTCGAGGCCCTGGCCGGCCGTGCCGCCAAAGGCAATGCTGTCGTGGTCGATGAGCTTGGTGACCACGCGCACCGTCTGAAACGTGCCGAAGGGCGTGGTGAGCGTGCCCCAGGCATCGGGCGTGTTCACGCGCTTGCGCTTCTGGCTAAGGTAGCCGACAGTAGCAATGGCCGCCGGCGTGGAAAAGTACGAGCTGCTGGAATCGCGCGCACTGGCAAAGCTCAGCGGAAAGCGGTAGATAACGTCCTGCTGGGCCTGGCTGGCGTAGGTGACCGGAATGGCCGTGCCCGCCAGCGAAGCGCCAAAACCCACCGAGCGGAAATCCTGCTGGGCCGCCGTGGCCGCCGACAGGTTGTAGAACTGGTACGAGTCGGTGAGGGCAATGGGCAGCGCCACGGGCAGCAGCGGCAGCGCCTGCGGCGAGGCCACCGTGGCCCGGTTCACGCCGCCCAGCAGCGCCCCAAACGTGAACGTGTACAGGGCCGAAACGGCCGAAGCCGTGGCCAGCGGCACAAACGACTCAACCCGCTGCGATACCGGCACCAGGCTGGTGTAGTTCCAGGTTTGGTTGGCTCCCCGGCGGCTGAGGGGCGGGGCGGCGGCCGGCAGCACCGGGCTGGCCACGCTCAGGCGCAGGCTGTCGACGCCGGTGGTGAGCGAGGGCATGTCCGTGCGGTCGATGACGGGCGAAACCTGGGCCTGGGCCAGCGCAGGAATGGCAGCAAGTGCCAGCAGAGTAAGGGTTTGACGCATAAACGAGTAGCAGTGAGTGGCTACGAAGATACGCCCGGGAAGCAGCACATGCCCAAGCTTATGCCACGCCCTGCATCTCCGGCACTTCGCCCGCCGGCACCACCAGCTTGCCGGCCGTGGCGGCCACAATCTGCGCCACGCTCACGCCGGGGGCGCGCTCGCGCAGCACAAAGCCGTCGGGCGTTACTTCCAGCACGGCCAGCTCGGTCACGATTTTCTTCACGCAGCGCAGGCCAGTGATGGGCAGCGTGCAGTCGGCCAGAAGCTTGGACGAGCCGTCTTTGGCTACATGCTGCATGGCCACGATGATGTTTTTGGCCGACGCCACCAGGTCCATCGCGCCGCCCATGCCCTTCACCATCTTGCCCGGAATCTTCCAGTTGGCAATGTCGCCGCGCTCCGAAACCTCCATCGCGCCGAGGATGGTCAGGTCCACGTGCTCGCCCCGAATCATGCCAAACGAGTCGGCCGAGGAGAAGATGCTGGAGCCAGGCAGCGTGGTCACGGTCTGCTTGCCGGCGTTGATGAGGTCGGGGTCCACCTGGTCTTCGGTAGGGAAGGGGCCCATGCCGAGCAGGCCGTTTTCGGACTGCAGCTCCACGCTGATGCCGGCCGGAATGTAGTTGGCCACCAGCGTGGGAATGCCGATGCCGAGGTTGACGTAGGAGCCGTCTTTCACTTCCTGCGCAATGCGCCGGGCGATGCCGTGTTTGTCTAGCATAATTTTCTGAGCCGCGGATTTAGCTGATTGGGAAGCTTTTGCGGATTTTGTGGGTGGGAGTTGGCGTAAGAAAACAATTACCGGGTGCCTGTGGCAGCTGGTGCGGCAGCGCCAGCCGCGGCTTTCTGGCCGGGCACAAACGACTGATAGACGGCCGCTTTGAACTTGCCGGCCAGGTCGCGGCTGGTGCTGCTGGGGTATTTCTGGGTGTAAATCAAACCGACTATTTTTTCCCTGGGGTCGACCCAATAGGTGGTGCCGAAGATGCCGCCCCACTCATACGAGCCGGCCGACAGCCCCGGCACCTGGGCCTTCTCCGGCGTGGTGATGCTGAAGCCCAGGCCAAATTTATTGCCGCCCTGGCTCACGGCGCCCATCTGGTTCTGGGTGATGAGGGCCACGGTGGCGGGCTTGAGCAGCTGGCGGCCGTTGTAGCTGCCGTTGTTCAGCATCATCTGCAGGAAGGCCGCGTAGTCGTCGATGGTGGACGACAGCCCGGCCCCGCCCGAAAAATACGTGCCCCTGGCTTTGGGATAGTCAGGTATCATGCGGCCCTGCGGCATCATAGGCACGGTTTGCTTGCTGGCGTTTTCGGTGTAGAGCTCCACAAGACGGCTCTGCTTATCGGCCGGCAGGTAGAAATAAGTATCCTTCATGCCCAGCGGCTGAAACAGCCGCTGGCGCAGAAACTGGTCCAGCGACTGGCCCGAGAGCACCTCAATCAGCCGGCCCAGCACGTCCACGCTCAGCCCGTAGGTGAACCGCTCGCCCGGCTGGTGCATCAGCGGCAGCCGGCCCAGCGCGTCCATCGAGGTAGCCAGCAGGCCCTCCGGCGTGCCGATGCCGCTCGGAATGCCCGCTTTGGCATAAATGGCCGTGGCTTCCTTCGTCCCAATCACCGGGTAGCTGATGCCCGAGGTGTGCGTAAACAGCTGCCGGATGGTAACCGGCCCGTTGGCCGGCACCGTGGTATACGTCGAGTCCTTCGGGTTGAAGCTGGCCAGCACCTGCGCGTTGGCAAAGGCCGGCAGGTACTTGGCAATGGGGTCGTCGAGCTGGAACTTGCCTTCGTCGTAGAGCAGCATCAGCCCCACGCTGGTCAGGGCCTTGGTCTGGGAGGCAATGCGGAAAATGGCATCCGTCCGTAGCGGGCTCTGGGTGAACATGTTGTCAACGCCAAAGGCCTTGCGGTACACCACCTTGCCGTCGTGCAGCACCAGCGCCAGGGCACCGGGTACGTGCTTGTCGTAGCGGCGAATGGAGCCGTTGGCCGTCGGCTGTGATAAGGGGCCGTACGCACCGCCCGGGCGCGAATCGGCAGTGTACTGCGTTAGCAATTCATCAATGCGCTTGGCCTCGGCCGGGGCGATGGTAGGGGGAGCTACTGCCGGAGCCAGTGCCGTTTTCGGCCGCGCCGCCTGACGGGCCGGGGCCGCCACCTGAGCAAATGCGGCCGAGCTGCTCAGCAGCAACAGCAGCGCGAGGGATTTGTTGCGTAAAGACATATAAGTAAGGTGCTTGGCAAGCATCAGGGCTTGGGAAAAGAATGGGGTATGCGACGAGTCGCCGCCAGCCGGCGCAATTGAAGCCACTGCACCACCCGCACGCCCACCAACAGCGCCAGCACTCCGGGAATCAGCAGCAATAGTACCCAGGTATTGGCCTCGTTGTAGGAGGTGTGCGTGCGGTTGGCCAGATTCACCATAAAATCAGTGCAATACCAGAAGGCGAACCGGACCAGCCGGGTGCCCCAGACAAGCAGGCTATGCACGGCGCAAGGCTTTAAGCTGCCGAATCAGCACTGCGTTGCGCAGCGCCCCGTAGGTGAGCCCCAGCAGCAACAGCGGAATCAGGCCCAGGTAAAAGGCGATATTGACCGTGGCATACCATTGCCGCCCGCCGCTCATCAGCCCCCGCACGGTGGCCGAGTACAGCGGCCGCAGCCGAAAATAGGCCGGGCTGTTGGCGGCAGTGGCGTGGGGGCAGTCGTGGGCTTCGCAGTAGCGCGAGCAGCGGCCGGCCAGCCGGGCGGTGGTGGGGGGCGGACTGGTTTCGTTGAGGTACACCCCGAAAGCCACCGGCAGCAGCGCCAGCAGCAGCACCAGTAGTCCCAGCAGCAGGCGGATACGCAACGCAACTCGCATAGCTCAGGCCGTTGGTCTGGTTACGAAGCCGCCCGCACCGTGCGCTGCTCGATGCGTTTCTCGTACCGCTCGCCCTGAAAGATGCGCTGCACAAAAATGCCCGGCGTGTGAATCTGGTTGGGGTCGAGTTCGCCGGCGGGCACCAATTCCTCTACCTCAGCCACCGTGATTTTGCCGGCCGTGGCCATCATCGGGTTGAAGTTGCGGGCCGTGCCTTTGTAGACGAGGTTGCCGGCCGTGTCGCCCTTCCAGGCTTTCACGAAGGCGAAGTCGGCGTGCAGGGCGGTTTCGAGCAGGTACATCTTGCCGTTGAACTCGCGGCTTTCCTTGCCTTCGCCCACCTCGGTGCCGTAGCCGGCCGGCGTGTAGAAGGCCGGAATGCCCGCGCCGCCGGCCCGGCACCGCTCGGCCAGCGTGCCCTGCGGAATCAGCTCCACCTCCAGCTCGCCGCTCAGCAGCTGGCGCTCAAACTCGGCGTTTTCGCCCACGTAGCTGGAAATCATCTTCTTCACCTGCTTGGTTTGCAGCAGCAGGCCAATGCCGAAGTCGTCAACGCCGGCATTGTTCGAGATGCAGGTCAGCTCGCGTACGCCGAGGCGCAGGATTTCCTGAATGGCGTTTTCGGGGATGCCGCACAGGCCGAAGCCGCCGAGCATCAGGGTCATGCCGTCGGCGAGGCCCTGGAGGGCGGCCTGGGCGTTGGGAACGGTTTTGTTTATCATCGGGTGGGATTGGGGCGGCGTGGCTCCGCCGTTGGAGGCCGAAAATTACATCAGGAAGGAGCGACGCAACCCCTGCCGGTTAGTCGCGCGGTTGCGAGGCGGTTGCGGTCGTTCGCGCAGCCGAATAAGGTTCTTAAGGCACCGAAGCGAACCACAAAGTTCGCGCTACCGTGCAACCGCGCTGGTCACGGCCGCACCGGGGCCGCGCCCGGCGAGTTGGGCGCGTAATCGACGGGCAGAAACTCGCCGATTTTCTCGAAGCCCCAATACTCGCCGTTGAACACATCCAGCGGGTTGAGCAGCGTGCCGTTGGCCTGAATGGCGGCCTCCTTGCCCTGCAGCTTCAGGCGCGATACCTGCCGCTTGAGCGGATAAGGCGTTTTGGGGTAGCCCAGAAAGGCCATCGGCCGCTTGTAGAGCGGGTCGGGGTCTTCGCCGAAGTGGGCCACCTGGAGCTCGCCCCTGAAGCGCAGGTACGTGCGCTTGCCGCCCGGCGACACGCGGCGGATGCTGTCGATGGGCAGCGGATTCTGGTTGAGCGAGGCAATCACCGGCGCGTAGCTTTCCCAGGTATCAATCGAGTCCTGCTCGGCGGTGCTGAACTTCCCATCGGGGTGCAGCGCCGTCAGGGCCTGCCGCTGCTGGTCGGCGCGCTCAAACCGGGGGTTGGGCGTGATGGTAATCTGCTGGGTCAGAAAGCCTTCGGCCTGCACCCGGTTGGCATACACGCTCCGCAGAAAGTGCATGAACGAGCCCGTGTAGGCCGTGAGGCGGTTGGCGGCCCAGCGCTTGCGCTCCTTCTCGTCGCGCGGCGTCATTTCCTCAAACACCGGCTGGCCGTAGTAGAAAATCGAGCCATCCTCCTTGTTGTAAGAGAATTGCAGGCCGTAGTATTTCAGGCGGTAGCCCAGGGCGTCGTTGTCAATCTGCACAAATTCCTTGGCGCGGGCCGTCAGCTCCTTGGTCGAGTCGTCGTACATCACCCGCACGCTTTCGGGGTTGCTGATGTGGCACTGCTCCGAAAACGTGGTGCCGCCCAGAAACAGGTTGGCAAACTCCTTATACTCCTCCGGCTTGTTGGGCTCGGGCTTCACCACCACTTCGCCCAGCTGGTTGCCGGTGGGGGCCAGCTGCAGGCTCACCTGCTGAGGCTCACGGGTTACGGTAATGTTCTGCTTCGACAGGTTGTAGCCCACATACGAGCCGACAATGTCGTAAGTACCGGCCGGCACCTTGGGAAACTCAAACTTGCCCTGCTCGGTGGTGGTGGCGCCCAGCGTGGTATTGGCCAGAAACACGCTGGCAAAAGCCAGCGGCTCGTGCGTCACGGAATCCGTTACCACGCCCGTGATTTTGCCCTGGGCCCAGGCCGCGCTCACCGTTGTCAACAAGACACAGTTTATCAAAAATAACCGCAAGTAATTCATCAGCAATAAAATAGAGTAAAACAAAAAGCGCCGCTTACGCCAGCACCCGCCGCGTGGCCGCCTCATCCAACGCCAGTTGGGCCGTCAGCGCGTCCAAGCCGTCGTATTTTTCTTCGCCCCGCAGCCAGGCCACAAATTCCAGGGTCAGCAATTGGTCGTACAAATCCCCGCTGAAATCCAGCAGGTTCACCTCAATGGTCTGAGCCAAATCCTTGCCAATGGTGGGCCGCACGCCAATGCTGAGCATTGCCTGATGCCGCGTGCCCGCTGCCGTAATGGCCCACACGGCATAGATGCCCTGGGCCGGCACCAGCTTCAGAGATTCCGTAATTCGCAGATTAGCCGTAGGATAACCAATGGTGCGCCCCAGCTTCTGGCCGTGCTCCACCACGCCGGTCAGCGGGTATTGGTAGCCCAGGTAGCGGTTGGCGGTGGCCACGTCGCCCTGCCGCAGCGCCTGCCGGATGCGCGTGCTGCTCACGCCCACGGCGTCCACGTCCTCGCGCGGAATCTCCTCCACGGTCAGGCCGTAGCGGTCGGCGTGCTGGCTGAGGTAGTCGAAGCCGCCTTCGCGGTTTTTGCCAAAGCGGTGGTCGTAGCCAATAACCAGCTGCTTGGCGCCCACCGTTTTCAGCAGCAGGTTCTGGATGTATTCTTCCGAAGTCCACTGCGCGAACTCCCGGGTGAAGGGCACGATGAGCAGGTAGTCAACCTCTGCCGCGGTCAGCTTGGCAATGCGCTCCTCCAGCGTGTTGAGGAGCTGCAATTCCAGCAGCTCGGGGTGGGAGGGGGGCGGCCCCAGCACCAGCCGGGGGTGCGGCCAGTAGGTAATCACCACCGACGGCCCGCCGCTGGCCCGCGCCACCTCCCGCAGCCGCGCCAAAATGCGCTGGTGCCCGACGTGGACACCATCGAATGTGCCGCTGGTGAAGACGGCATTGCCAAGAAACGGAAACTGGGCCGGGTCGCGGATGACGTGCATAAGGCGCCGGTGAAGCGAATAAAAAGGGAAAGCAGCGCCGCGAAGGTAGCGGGCACAAGCCTTAACTACGCTTATTGGCGCGTTTCGGCCGGCTCCGAGCCCTCGGGCTGCGGTGCATCCGCGCTGGCGTCAGCCGCCGGTGCAGCGTCGGGGTGCTGGTGCTCTTTCACGGCCAGGGCATCGGCCTGCAGCGCGGCAAAGTATTGCAGGCCAGCCCGGTTGGGGGCAGTGGCCGGCCGCTCACGGCGGGGGCGGGCCGGGGCGTCGCCGTCGGGCCGGGGCGGGCGCAGGGCCTCAATGGCCTCCAGCGTGAAAGCGTCTGCGTTGCGGTACTCGCCGATGCGCGTACGCACCAGCCGGGTGAGGTGGGCGCCGCAGCCCAGGGCCGCCCCAAAATCGCGGGCCAGGCTGCGGATGTAGGTGCCCTTCGAGCACACCACCCGGAAATCGACCTCGGGCAGCGCAATGCGCGTCAGCTCAAAGGCTTTGATAGCAACGGTTTTTGCTTTGATTTCGGCCGCGCCCCCCTGGCGGGCAATGGCGTAGGCGCGCTGGCCGTCAATCTTCACGGCCGAGAACAGCGGCGGCGTCTGCTCGATGGTGCCGGTGAACTGGGCCGTAGCGGCCGTAATCTGCGCCTCGGTGAGGTGGGCGTAGGGGCGGGCCATGTCCACGGCCGTTTCCAGGTCGAAGCTGGGCGTGGTTTCGCCGAGGCGGAAGGTGCCGGTATATTCCTTTTCCTGGGCCTGAATGAGGTCGATTTCCTTGGTTTTCTTGCCGGTGCAGAGAATGAGCAAGCCCGTCGCGAGCGGGTCGAGCGTGCCGGCGTGGCCGATTTTCTTAATGCGCAGCGCATTCTTCACCTTGCGCACCACGTCGAAGGATGTCCACGTCAGGGGTTTGTCCAGGAGCAGGACTTCGCCCGCTTCAAAGTCGAAATCGGCCAGGCTTTTCTTCATTATACCAGGTTCAGAGGAAGTTTCAACGCCAACATAACCAGCAAAATACCGCCCGCAATGATGCGGTAGATGCCAAAGGCCCGGAAGCCATACCTGGCCACAAAGCCCACAAACAGCCGAATGGCCAGCAGCGCCACCACAAAGGCCACCACGTTGCCCAGGGCCAGCTGCTTCAGCTCCGTGCCGGAAAAGAGGTGCGTGACATCCACGCCGTTGGCTTTGGCTTCTTTGTAGTAGTCGTAAATGTCCTTCACCGCCGCCGCGGCCATGGTGGGCATGGCCAGGAAGAAGGCAAACTCGGCCGCCGCCTTGCGCGTGAGCTTCTGGGTGAGGCCGCCGATGATGGTAGCCGCCGAGCGGCTGGTGCCCGGCACCACGGCCAGGCACTGAAACAGGCCGATTATCAGCGCTTCTTTGAAGCTGGGGTTGGTGACCGGATGGCCGCCCTTGTTGGGCTCCTCCTGCGGAAACCAGCGGTCGATAAACAGCAGCACCACGCCGCCCAGCACCAGCATCACCGCCACCGTCGTCACCGATTCGAGCAGCGCGTCGATGTGCTTCTTAAACAGCAACCCTACCACCACAATGGGCAAAAAGGCCACCAGCAGCTTCAGGTAAAAGTCGATGCTCTGAAAGAAGCGCTTGTAATACACCACAAACACCGAGAGAATAGCGCCCAGCTGAATCACCACCAGATAGAGCTTGAAAAACGGCGTGGGCGCAATGCCCAGCAGGGCCGAGGCAATAATCATGTGCCCGGTGCTGGAAACGGGCAAAAACTCGGTAATGCCCTCCACGATGGCGAGGAGCAGCGCGTGCCAATAGGTCATTGGAAGTGGTTAATGATTAGTGATTAACGGGTAGTGATTGGGGAGCGGCCAGCGAGCGTTAGCCCCCGGCCGTTAATCACTGCCCGCTAATTACAGGCGCTTGTAGGCTGGGGCGGCGGGAGCAGGAGCAGCAGGCGCATTGGCCGCCGCCACAGCGTCGGCGGTGAGGCCGGGCGTTGTTACGGGCGCTACCGGGGCGGGCTCCAGCGACTTGTCGCGCACCATAATGGCGGCAAACTCCACCGCGAAACCGGCCAGCAGCAGCAGCGGCCCCAGCGTGATGCCCACGAAATCCTCGCCGTAGTTGGCCTTGTCGCCAAACATCATGGTGATGAAGCCGGCGGCCAGCAGGGCTAGGCCCACCCACATCAGGCGGTAGTTGTAGGGGCCGAAGGCGAAGCGAAAAGCAGGTTTGGTCGGTTGCATAGAAAATCAGGAAGGGGTTAGGGCGGCGCTCAGCAAGACGGTCTTTTAATACAGGTCGTCGAGCGACATTTTGAGGTACTTGTGCACGGCACGGGCCGAGCTGAAAAAGCCAATAATCACGCCCAGCCCCACCACGGCCAGCAGCAGCACGCCCAGCCGAACGTCGTCGCGCAGCAGGCGCAGCTCGCTCACCTCCAGGTAGGCGTATTGCAGCAAGGCGATGAGGATGAGCGCCGCCAGCACGCCACTGGCCAGCCCCTGCCAGGTGGCGCGCCGCAAAAACGGCTGCTGGATAAAGAGCCGCGTTGCGCCCACCAGTTGCATGGACCGAATGAGAAAGCGCTGCGAAAACAGCGCCAGCTTGATGGTATTGTTAATCAGAATGACCACCACCAGCACCAGCACCGCCGCAAAGCCCAGCAGCACCAGGCTCAGGCGCGTGAGGTTGTTGTTGATGCTGGTAAACAAATCCTGCGGGTACTGCACCTCAAATACGCCGCGCTGGGCCGAAATGCTGCGGTTGAGCTGGCGCAGGTGCACGGTATCAGTAAACTCGGGCTTGATTTTGAGCACGTAGGCATCGCGCAGGGGGTTGTCGCCGAGGAACTGGCGGAAGTCTTCGCCGGTGCTTTGCAGCAGCTGGCGGGCCCCTTCTTCCTTGCTCACAAACTTGATTTGGGGCTTGCCGCTGCGCTCGGCCACGAAGGGCTGCTGGCCCAGGTCCTGCTGCAGGCGCAGCAGTTCGGTTTCGGGCAGGTCGCGGTCGAGGTACACCTGCACTTCCAGGTTTTCGCGCACCACTTCCGAGAGCTTTTGGGCGTGCACCAGCAGCAGGCCAAACAGGCCAATCACCACCAAGGCCAGCGTAATGCTGAACACCACGAGCAAAGTAGGGTAGGAGCCGAGCTTTTTCTTGCGGGTATGTGAAGTGGTGGGGGCAGCCATATTCAGGCAAAGGTAGGGGCAGTGAAGTATTAGAACGTCATGCTGAGCGCAGCCGAAGCATCTCGCGTGCAGCAGTAATTCTTCCGATTGAGGTACTACTACGCGCGAGATGCTTCGGCTGCGCTCAGCATGACGTTTCTTTCATAGCAACAATTACAGATTCGTGCGCGGGTCCTCGTCCACGGTCATTACTTCCTTGCCTTCGCGGGCTTTCTGGGTGTTGCGCACGCTCTTCTTCGGGTTTTTGCGGCTGAACAGCTCGCCGAACGAGTTGAACTGCTCGGTGTGCAGCAGCGAGAGGCCGGCGCGGGGCTGGTTGATGGTTTCGAGGTCGCGCGGGGTGGTTTCGTAGCGCAGCTTTGCCCGGAACTTGCCGTCGGCCCGCAGGTAGTATTCCAGGCTCAGGTCGCCGAGCAGCGAGGCCTGGCCGGCGGTGTTGCCCGTGGTGGTGGTACCGCCAGTGGCGCTGCTATTCACCAGGTTGGGGTTATTGGTGAAGCCGCCTTCGCGGGTCACGCGCAGCCGGCCGTTGAGGAAGGAATAGCTCAGGCGCACCTGCAGGGCCTGCAGCTGCTCGGCGGTGAGGCCGTTGATGTTGAAGTCGATTTCCAGGTTCTGGTCAATCTGCGAGGTGAGCAGGCCGAGCTGCGTGCTCAGAATCTGGCCCAGGCTGTTTTGCACGGTATTGTCCTGCCCCCGAATGGAAATAGTGTTGCCAAACGAGCCCGGCGGCGAAAGCTGCTTGAATACCAAGAGGCTGAAAACCTGTCGGTTCAGCTCCTGCTCGTCGTTCCGAAGCGAAGCCGTGAAAGCCGCCAGGTCGCCCTGCAGCGTGCCCGGCGCATCGTTGAACTCAAGGTTGAGCTTGATGGCCGGCAGCAGCAGCGGGCCGGTCAGCGTCATCACGGCCGTAACCGGCACCACGGCCACGCTGCCCGAAGCGCCGGTGCCCAGCACGGGGGCCAGCGAGGTGCGCTGGGTGTAGGTGGCCGTCACGTTCATCTCGCCGGCCAGCGGGTCGCCGTTCCAGGAAATGATGCCGCCGGGCCGCACCACAAACTCCTTGTTAATCAGGCCCTGCAAGGTGAAGTTGTAGGCGCCGCGCACGATTTCCACCTGTCCGTACATGTTGAACTCGCCGCGCGTGTCGATGGCCATGCGCAGCTGTCCGGCGGCCGAACCGCGAATCACGTCGCCGGTGCTCTCATCCAGCAGAATTTCGATGTAGGCCTCCGGGGTCACGGTCAGGTTCATGTTCAGCGTGATGCCGGACAGGTCCACCTTGTCCTGGGCACTCACGGCCACCGCCTTCTTGGTGATGACGGTATCTCCCACCGGGTTGTGGTTCACGAACTTAATATAGCCGGCCTTCTCGGCCTTCGCTGCATTGTCGAGCGGCAGCGACAGCCGGGTGCCAGCCTCGCTGCTGGCCCGCACCACCACGTTGAGGTCGTCGGTGGGGCCGGTCACGCGGGCCGTGCCCGTGGCGTAGGCCGTACCGAAGTACAGGTCGTTGTCTTTGCGGGTCGTGTTGAGTACCTGGAGCTTACGGAAATTAGCCGCAATATCCAGGCTCATGTCCTTGAAACCCTTGTGGTGCACAATGCCATCCACGGTGCCGGAATTGCCCAGCGCATCGCGCACCCGAATGCTGTGAAACTCTATCGACGTGTTGGTGAAGCTGATGCGGTCGGCAAAGGTGTACGTGGTGCCCAGGTAGCCAAAGGTGAGCCGGCCGTTGCTCACGTCCACCAAACCCAGCAGGTTGGGCGAGTCGAACCGGCCGGTAAGCCGTAGCTCGCCCTGCCCGGTGCCGCCCAGGTTCTTGAAGATAGAGCCCAAAAACGGTTGCGCCAGCACAATGGGCGCATCATTCAGCTTGCCGGTGAGGTTGAGCTGATTGGTCGGGTCATTGGGTGAGATGTCGCCGAATACGTTTAGTACCAGCTGGTTGCTGCGGGCAATATCGAGGTTCACGCGGAGCTTGCCGGCGGCGTTGTCCCAGTCGCCGTGGCCGGCCACCTGGCCAATCAGGGTGCCGTCATAGGTCAGCGAGTCCACCCCGAGCGTGCTGTTGATGGCCAGCGGGCCGTAGATGCCGCTCACGGTGCCCTGGGCATTGACGCGGCCGCCCAGGCGCTGGCCGGTGAGCGGGTTGAGCGTGGCCAGCTCGAAGTCCTTCAGCTGCAGCTCCAGCGGCGGCTTGCTGGCATCGGGCGAGATGAAGCCCTGCGCGCCCACAAACTGCTCGCCGTTGCTAAATGTCAGGTTCTTAATGTCAAACTCGCGGCCGAAATCCGAAATTCGTACCGAGTTGTTTTCCGCAATGGTCCAGTCCTTGTCCAGCAAGTGCACATCGGACCTGCGGAAAACGACCTCCACTGCCCGGCTCAAAAAGCCCAGCGACCCGTTGATGGTGGCCTTGTTGGTGGTGCCCGTCTGGGCCAGCGAAGTCGAAAAATTGATGTGCTGCTGGTCCCACACGCCTTCCACGAAAAACTTTTCGGTGCGGCCCAGGCCGGGCAGTACCTGGCTGGCGCTGGTTACGCTGGCCTGGGCCAGAATGTCGGATTGGTAAGGCAGCTTCGAAGTCAGGAAGTCGAAGTCGTCGTTCACCGTTCGCACCGGGCCGTAGCGCAGGCTGTCGAGGTGCCCGCCCAGCTGGAAAATCGACGTGGTGCCGCTGCGGAACGAGCCGTCGATGCGGCTGCCGTCGGCCACCTGCAGGTCGGGCACGAACAGCCCCAGCACCGGATTTGGCTTTTTCAGATTGAGCAATATGTCAACCTGATATACCGGCAGCGCCCGCTGCTTTTTGCGGCGGTAGTAGTCGGCGGTGGCGGCGGCGTTGCTCTCGAAGTTGAGCCGATACTCGGTGATGAGCGTCTGCACGTCGTGCACCACATCGGAAGTGTTGAAGGTGCCGGCCATGCTGGCATCCACGGCTTCGGAGCGCAGCGTTACGCGGCGCTGGTTCAGGCGGTTGCGGGTGCTCACCACGTCCAGCGTGTCGAGGCTCAGCCGGCGGCTGCCCAGGCTGAAGCGCGAGTGCCGCAGGTTGGCGTAGCCGATGAGCGAGTCGAGCTGCACCCCCTTGAAATGAACGTTGGCCGTGGTGGATACGATGAGCGGCTGGCTCAGCAGGCCCAGGGTGCGCAGGTTGGCGTAGTCGATTCGGGTCCGGACATCAACGTTTTCGTGCTTGCGCTCCGTGTCGATGCTGCCGTCGGCCACCAGGCGCACGGCCGGGTCGTTCACGCTGGCGTGGCCGCTGAAGTGCTGGGGCCGGAAGCTGCCATCAAACGCAATGTTGCGGTAGCGGTAGCCGTTGAGCCAGATGGCCGGCACCGTGAGCGTGGCCTTGCCCTGCGCCGAAGCCGGCAGAAAGCCCGTGCCGGCCACGCGCCCGTTCAGCGTCACGTCCCGGATGATGCTTTCATCGCCCAGAAACTTGCCCAGCTGGAAGGCATTCGAGCGCACCGTGCCCTCGTAAACCGCGTGGGTGAAATCGGTTTTCGTCTTCAGGTTCACGTCCGTTTCCACGAAACCCAGGGCCGTATCGAACGAGCCATTGGCCACAAAGTCGTCGTAGAAGCCCAGAAACTGCCCCTTCAGCTTTACCGTGCCCAGCTTCTGCACAAACTTGTTGGCCGAGGCCGGCAGCCAGTGCTTCAGGTCGCTGGCCAGCACCACCGACGGCAGCAGGCGCAGGTCAATCAGGCTTTCCTTGTAGTTGGGCAGGCCATCGGCGTGGGCGCGCTTGGCCACAATGTGGGTGCCTTGGCCGTAGCGCACGTCCAGGTTGTTCACCTTGAAATCGCGCACGTAGCCCTCGGCATCGCCCGAAATAGCCACCGACTCGTGCAGCTCGCTCAGCTGCGGCGCAAACTTGGCAATGTCGTCCGAGTACACCTTCGAATTGCGCAGCCGCGCAATGGTCTTCATCGAGTCGTTGTAGTCGGTGAAGTTGTGAAACACGCGAAACTCAAAGCGCACGTAGTCTTTGATTTGGCTGCGGCCCACGCGCAGGCTCAGGTCCTTGAACTCCCAGAAGTGCGGCCCGTAGGTCATGTCGGCCGTGATTTCGCGGAGCTGCGAATTGGAAGGCGTTTCCACGGCGTGCAGGTGGCTGATGCGCATGGCCAGCGTGTCGCCCAGCCGGATTTTGGAGATGTCGGCGTAGATGCTGTCCACCAGCAGGTGGTCGTAATCGATGCTCTGGCCGTAGGTTTTGGCGCGCGGCACGTCGCCTTTCTCAATGGCAAAGTGCCCGTTGCGCAGCGCCACGGCGCCAATCCGAAAATCGAACGGCGCCGACTTGCTCGTGTCGGTCGAAGGCCCAATCAGGCGCTTCACCGACGAGATGAACTGGTCGAGTGTGGTGGAATCGGGCTGGCCGGGCAGGTTTTTCAGCTCAAAGCGCGGCTCATTCAGCGTGAGGGTGGCAATGTGCAGGTGGCGCGGGTCGAACACCGAAAACAGCGCAATGTCCGCATCGGCCCGCCCGATGCTGAACAGCTCGCCGCCGCGCCGGTCCTTCACGCTCACGCCGTCGAGCAGCACGCGGGAAAACGGCCGGATGTCGACGCCGCCAATCGTGACCTGCTGCCCCAGCTTGCGGGTGAGCACGTCGGCCACCTCGTGGCCGATGCGCGTTTGCACGCTCGGAATGCGCAGCGCCACCAGCGCCCCCACCACGGCCAATACCACCAACAGGCCGAAGCCCAGCAGTATTTTCAGCAGAATGGCGAAGAAACGACGCACCGGAGCAGAACAGTTGAATGCGAAAAACGCGGTTTAATCCGCAAAGTTGCGGTTTTTTGGCGGTGAATGGCAAGCGCCAGCCGCTTCAACCAATTATCAAGCCAGGGGAACGGCTGCCGGGGTCAGACCGTTTATTCGCATTAGGGCCGAATTGAGCCCGTAACACGACCTTTGTGTTTTGTGTCCCCGCCACGGAGAGGCGGCGGCAAAATATCGACTCAGCTCAGGTTTTCATCGACAAGCAACCTGGCCCGGCGTTGAGCCGCTGCCTGCCCATTCTCCCACTTTTCAGCATTATGGCTTTGCCTGCTCATCCCATTATTCTCGCCATTGAGTCGTCGTGCGACGATACCGGCGCGGCCGTGCTGGCCGGCGGCCAGCTGCTCAGCAACGTGGTAGCCACCCAAAAAGTACACGAGCAGTACGGCGGCGTGGTGCCCGAGCTGGCCTCGCGCGCCCACCAGCAGCATTTGCTGCCCGTCGTCACGGCCGCCCTCCGCGAAGCCGGCCTCACCAAAGCCGACCTCGACGCCGTGGCCGTCACGCAGGGCCCCGGCCTGCTCGGTTCCTTATTGGTAGGCGGCATGTTTGCCAAGACGCTGGCGCTGGCGCTCGACAAGCCGCTGCTGGCCGTGAACCACATGCGGGCCCACATCCTGGCCCACTTCATCCGCGACCCCAAACCTGAATTTCCCTTCCTCTGCCTCACCGTGAGCGGCGGCCACACGCAGCTGGTAGTGGTGAAGTCGGCGCTGGAAATGGACGTCATCGGCCAGACCATCGACGACGCCGCTGGCGAGGCCTTCGACAAAACGGCCAAGCTGCTCGGCCTGCCGTACCCCGGCGGCCCCCACCTCGACAAGCTGGCCCGCCAGGGCAACCCCGAGCGCTTCGCCTTCCCCGTGGGCGCCATGCCGGGCTACGACTTCTCGTTCAGCGGCCTGAAAACGTCGGTGATGTATTTCCTGAAAAAGGAGGTGGCCGCCAATCCCGACTTCATACAGGAAAACCTGGCCGACCTCTGCGCCAGCATTCAGCACACCATCGTGGCCACGCTGCTGCGCCAGCTCCGCCGCGCCGCCGCCGATACCGGCCTCACGCAAGTGGCCCTGGCCGGCGGTGTGGCCGCCAACTCCGGCCTGCGCACCGCCCTGGAGGCGGAAGCCGCCTCGCAAGGCTGGCAGGTATTCATCCCGGAGTTTCAATTTTGCACCGATAATGCGGCCATGGTGGCCATGACGGCCCATTTTCAATACGAAGCCGGCGAGTTTGCCACCCAGCTCAGCAGCCCCAACCCGCGCCTGAAGCTCACGTAGGCGTAGCTTCGCGCCCCGTTCGCGACCTAGTACCTTGTAGCACATGCTTTAGCTTGTGCGGCGTTGCGCGTTTCCGGCACAAGCTAAAGCATGTGCTACAATTTTACCATCATGGCCAAAAAAGACGATAAACCTGCCATTATCAACATCAAAAACCGCCGCGCCAGCCACGAATATTCTTTCCTGGCCAAGTACGACGCGGGCGTGATGCTGCAGGGCACCGAAATCAAAAGCATCCGCGAAGGCAACGTGAACCTGAGCGACGGCTACTGCACCTTCGACCACCGCGGCGACCTCTGGATTCACAGCATCCGCATTGCGCCCTATTCTTTAGGTACTTACAACAATCACGACGCCATGCGCGCCCGCAAGCTCCTGCTCAACAAGCGCGAGCTGAAGCAGCTGGCCGGCAAGAGCACCGACCAGGGCCTCACCATCATTCCCCTGCGCCTGTTTGTGACGGACCGTGGCTTTGCCAAAATCGAAATTGCCCTCGCCCAGGGCAAAAAGCTCTACGACAAGCGCAACGACCTCAAGGAAAAAGCCCAGAAGCGCGACATGGAACGGATGTGAGAAATGTGGGTGATGTAGAAATGTGAAAATATGAGTTGAGCAAAGCTTGGATTAAAGCAACGGTAGCATCTTTGTAGTCGGTGGAAACTGAGTTTGAACGACATTCTCACATTTCCACATCACCCACATTTCTCCCATTATTTTGAATCCCGGCATCTGCGCCCTGAGCGCCGTCCCCGTTCGCGCCGAGCCCAACGACCGGGCCGAACTCGTTACCCAGCTGCTGTTTGGCGAGTGCTACCAGATTCTGGTGAAGCAGGAAAGTTGGCTGCAGGTGCAGCTCGCCGCCGATGCCTACGTGGGCTGGATGGATGCCAAGCAGCACACGCCCGTATCGCCGGAATACTACGCCGACTGGTGCGCCCAGGACCACCCCCGCGCCCTCGACGTGGTGCAGGCCGTGAGCGACGCCACCACCAAAATTCCGCTCACGCTGGGCTGCCGCCTGCCGTTTTTCGATGGCATGAATGTGCGCATCGGGGCCCGCGACTACTTCTACAACGGCACCGCCACCAACCCCGCCGCCGCGCCGGACACCGCCCGCCAGGCCGCCCTGCTGCGCAAAACGGCCCTCATGTACCTGAAGGCGCCCTACGTGTGGGGCGGCAAAAGCATCTTCGGGCTCGACTGCTCCGGCCTGTGCCAGCAGCTCTACGGCCTGGTGGGCATCCAGCTCCCGCGCGACGCCCGCCAGCAGATTGACCACGGCCGCACCGTCGATTTCGTGACCCAGGCCCGGCCCGGCGACCTCGCCTTTTTCGACAACGCCGAAGGCCGCATCGTGCACGTGGGCATGGTGATGGAGGAAGGCCAGATTCTGCACGCCCACGGCGAAGTCCGCCTCGACCCGCTCGACCACAACGGCATCTTCAACCGCGACCGGCAGCGCTACTCCCACAAGCTGCGCCTGATAAAGCGCCTGCTGCCGGAGTAGGGGCGGGGGCAGCAGCAGAACGCCATGCCGGGCGGAGCCGAGGCATCTCGCGTGCAGCAGTAAACCCTGATGGCAGGATTACCACCCCACGCGAGATGCCTCGGCTGCACTCGCCATGACGTTCTTTTTACGCTTTGATGAACCGCTGAACTTAACCCCGATACGCTTGTTTATCTGGTCGGAAACCGCTAGCTTTCGGCGGGTTATCCGAGCCCACAAGCGTATATGGACCAAAAAGTGTTAGTGCTGAATGGCGACTATACCGCCATTACCCTGTGCAGCGTGCAGAAGGCGTTTGTGCTCTTATTCCTCGACAAAGCGGAGATGGTGGCCAACTCGGCCACCGGCACCCTGCGCACCATTTCCCAGTCGTTTCCCAAGCCGAGCATCATCCGCTTGCAGCGCTACGTGCGCGTGCCCTACAAAGGCATTGCCCTGAGCCGCCACAACATCTTCAAGCGCGACCATTTCGAGTGCCAGTACTGCGGCTCGACGAAAAATTTAACGCTCGACCACGTCGTGCCCCGCTCGCGCGGCGGAGAATCTTCGTGGACCAATCTGCTCACGGCCTGCGCCCGCTGCAACCACGCAAAAGGCCACCACACGCCCAATGAGGCCGGTTTGACTATTCGGCAGCAGCCCAAGAAGCCCACGCTGGCGGGCTTCCTCAAGCTTTCGGCCGGCACCATCGACCAGAACTGGCACGCGTACCTGAATTAAGTTCAGCCGTATAGAGTTAGGAAAGGGTACCTTTGAACGTACACCAACCCTAACCCTGCTTATGGCCCTCCCCAAGTTCGCTGCAACCCGCTCGTTTCATACCGAGCTCAAGACCCGTATCAATCACTATTTCGAGGAATCGGGGCAGCGGATGACAGGCGATTTTAGCCTCATTTTCAAGGGCGTGCTGCTCGTGAGTATGATGGCGGCTCTCTACGTGCACCTGGTGTTTTTCACGCCGGCCTGGGGCTGGGCCCTGCTCGAATGCGCCCTGCTCGGCTGCGTCATTGCGGCCATCGGCTTCAACGTGATGCATGACGGAGCGCATGGCAGCTTTTCGCGCTTTGCCTGGGTAAATAAGCTGGCGGCATACACGCTGGGCGTGCTCGGCGGCAGCCCGTACATGTGGAATTCGAAGCATAACCTCATCCACCACACCTATACCAACATTGAGGGCCACGACGACGACATCAACATCCAGCCTTGGATGCGCATGACGCCCGACCAGCCCAAGCACCCGCTGCATCGCTACCAGCACTTCTATTTCTGGGCGCTCTATTGCATGCTCTACACGTCCTGGATTTTTGCCATGGACTACCAGAAGTACTTCTCCCGCCAAATCGGTGCCATCGGCCTCAAGCCTATGAACACCGGCGAGCACGTCAGCTTCTGGGGCTTCAAAGTGCTGAACCTCCTGCTCTACGTCGTGCTGCCCATCTACATGGTCGGCTTTCTGCCCTGGTTTGCGGGCTTCATGCTGAGCACTGCCGTAGCCGGTCTGGTCCTGAGCATGGTGTTTCAGCTGGCTCATACGGTAGAAGATGCCGCTTTCCCAACGCCTTGCCCCACCACGCACAAGCTGGAAGACGAATGGGCCATCCATCAGGTACGCACCACCGCCAACTTTGCTACCGACAACAAAGTGGTTAGCTGGCTGGTCGGTGGCCTCAACTTCCAGATTGAGCACCACTTGTTCCCCAAAATCTCGCACGTTCACTATCCGGCCATCAGCAAGATTGTGCAGCAGGTGTGCGCCGAGTTCGACGTGACGTACAACAACTACGCCCGTACCCGCTCCGCCGTGGTATCGCACGTCCTCTTCCTGCGTCAGATGGGCCGCGCCGCCTAACCCGCGCACTCAGCAGATAAAAGAAAAGGCCCCAACGCAATTGCGTCGGGGCCTTTTCTTTGGTTGCGAAGTCGCGTCTGCTAACCAACAAAAGCCAGCAGGTCGGCCGTCAGCTTATCCTTCTCGGTGAAGAAGAGGCCGTGCGGCGCGCCTTCGTACACCTTCAGCTCAGCACCGGCCACCATTTTGGCCGTGCGCTCGCCACTCACCGGGAATGGGACCGTCTGGTCCTTATCGCCGTGAATCACCAGCGTGGGCACCGTCACTTTTTTCAAATCGTCGCGGAAGTCGGTGCCCGAGAACGAGGTCACGCAGTCGTCCGTGGCGTTGGGCGCGGCCAGCGTGGTCACGGTCTGGTTCCAGTTCAGCACGGCTTGGCTCACCGGGTGGCTGATGAGGCTCTGGCCGTAGAAATCCTTAGCGAAGCCTTCCAGGAAGGCAAACCGGTCTTTGGCAATGCCTTCGTGCATCTGGTCGAACACCTTTTGCGGCACGCCGTCGGGGTTGTCGCTGGTTTGGAGCATATAGGGCGTCACGGCGCTCACGAAAGCCACGCGGGCTACCCGCGCCTGCCCGTAGTTGCCGATGTAGCGGGCGATTTCGCCGCCGCCCATCGAGAAGCCCACTAGCGTCACGCCGGTCAGGTTCAGCTCCGTCAGGAGCGCATTCAGGTCCGAGGCCAGCGTGTCGTAGTCGTAGCCGCCCCACGGGCGCGACGAGCGGCCGAAACCGCGCCGGTCGTAGGCAATCACGCGCTTGCCGGCTTTGGCCAGCGCCACCGCCTGATGCTCCCACATGGTGTGGTCGAGCGGCCAGCCGTGGATGAGCACCACCGGGGCGCCCTGGCCCCAGTCTTCGTAGAAAATATTAATCGGGTTGCCAGCCGTGTCTTCGCCTGCTTTGATATAGGCCATTAGAGTAAGGTGTTTTGGGTGAATGGATACATTCTCCTTACGGGCGTGGCGTTGTGCGGGGTTTGGCGGCGTGGTGTTAAGATTGTGGCTTGTGGTAATGAGTGCGCATTCTATTCAATTCTATATATCGACTGATATCGAAGTAGTTGGCTTAGAGCGACGAAAACTATACGCTACTGCTGCGGCCATGATAACTAAGAGCACAAACTGAAGAATAACATTGATACGCTCAGGAGCTGACACGATAGACAAGTGGCTTCGTGTAATTCTAACTAAATCAACCAATGAACCTATTAAAGCAAAACCAATAATGATGGCACACAGGATTTTAGCCCAGAGTTTTCCTTGTTTGACTTTGTAGAAAAGGAATCGCACAATTCCTAGAATGATGAGGGGAATCCATATCGGGAAGGGTAAGCCACCTGGGCTGAAAAAACCTGTTTTAGTGAAGAAGTTTATAGCTAAGCCGGCTACAAACGCACATAAGAGAACATTTGAAGCAATGACAGCTTCCCGAGTTGAATTATTGTTATTCATAATGAGCGAAGGTAGAGTTCGCCGCACCAACTTAACTACTGGCTATTATCTGATTAACAGTTAGCAAAACCACTTGAAAACCCGTACCTTTGCGGCCCCGCCAAGGTGGCGGGCCTTGCGCCCTAACGGCAAGAGGTTCAAAAGCAACGGCGTAGCAGCCCGGGCTTCGGCCGCTGCGCTTTTACAGTGAAGCCCAAAGCGTATTTATGGCAACTGAATTAGTTGACGATTTTGATTGGGACAACGTTGGAGCCACCGGCTTTGGCGGTAACTATTCTTCGGACCAGCGCGCTGAGATGGAGAAAATGTACGGCGACACGCTGACGACCGTACAGGAAGAAGAAGTAGTGAAGGGCACCGTGGTAGGCATCACCGACCGCGACGTAATCCTGAACATCGGCTTCAAATCCGATGGCCTGGTGTCCATTACCGAATTCCGCGACCTGCCCGACCTGAAAATCGGTGACGAGGTGGAGGTATTCATCGAAGACCAGGAAGACATCAACGGCCAGCTCATCCTGAGCCGCAAGAAGGCTAAAATCAAGCAGGCCTGGAAGGCTATTTACGATGCCCTCGAGTTGGATACCATCCTCGAAGGCGTGGTGAAGCGTCGCACCAAAGGCGGCCTCATCATGGAGCTCGACGGCGTAGAAGCCTTCCTGCCCGGCTCGCAAATCGACGTGAAACCCATCCGCGACTTCGACATTTATGTTGGCCGTCGCATGGAAGTGAAAGTGGTGAAAATCAACTCCGCTTTCGACAACGTGGTGGTTTCGCACAAAGTACTCATCGAGAAAGACCTCGAGAAGCAGCGTGAGGCTATCCTGAACAACCTGGAGAAAGGTCAGATTCTGGAAGGCAACATCAAGAACATGACCAACTTCGGCGTGTTCATCGACCTCGGCGGTGTCGACGGTCTGCTGCACATCACGGACATCTCGTGGGGCCGCATCGCTCACCCGAGCGAAGTGCTGACCCTGGACCAGAAGCTGAACATCGTAGTATTGGACTTCGACGAAGCCAAGAAGCGTATCAGCCTCGGTCTGAAGCAGCTGACTCCCCACCCGTGGGATTCGCTGCCGGCCGACCTGCAGCCGGGTTCGAAAGTATCGGGCCGCATCGTGAACGTGGCCGACTACGGCGCTTTCATGGAAGTGGTACCCGGTGTGGAAGGCCTCATCCACGTTTCGGAAATGAGCTGGAGCCAGCACCTGCGCAACCCGCAGGACTTCATCAAGCAGGGCGACACGGTGGAAGCGCAGATTCTGACGCTCGACCGCGAAGACCGCAAGATGAGCCTCGGCATCAAGCAGCTGACCGAAGACCCGTGGACCCGTGGCGACTTCGCCTCGACCTACGCCGTGGGCACCAAGCACAGCGGCACCGTGCGTAACCTGACCAACTTCGGCCTGTTCGTTGAGCTGGAAGAGGGTGTGGACGGCCTCGTGCACGTGTCGGACCTGAGCTGGACCAAGAAAATCAAGCACCCCTCCGAAATGGTGAAGGTGGGCGATAAGCTCGACGTAGTTGTGCTGGAGCTGGACCTCGGCGCCCGTCGCCTGGCCCTGGGCCACAAGCAGCTGGAAGAAAACCCCTGGGATACGTTCCAGACGGTGTTCACCCCCGGCTCGGTACACAAGGCGACCATCACCGAGAAGACCGAGCGTGGCGCGGTGCTCGAGCTGCCGTACGGCATCGAGGGCTTCGCGTACCCCAAGTCGCTGGTGAAGGAAGATGGCACGACCGCTGAGAATGGCGAGTCGCTCGACTTCCGCGTAACGGAGTTCTCGAAGGACGACCGCCGCATCGTGCTCTCGCACACGGCCGTATTCAACAAGGAAGCCGCTGCTGAGGACGACAGCCGCAACGCCAAGTTCAAAAAGAAAACCAACGCCAAAGGCGGTGAGCCCCAGGGCGAAGGCAAAATCAGCGACCTGAAGAAGAACGAAGAGAAGTCGACCCTCGGCGACCTCGACGCGCTGAGCGCCCTGCGCGACCAGATGATGGGCAACGAGCGCAAGGCCGGTGAGCAGAAGCTCGCCGCCGCTGCCAAGGCTCCCAAGGCCGAAGCCGCTCCGGCCGCTGAAGAAGGCGGTATCCTGGCCAGCATCAGCGGTGCCATCGATACGGTGAAGCACGCTGCTTCGGATGCCGTGGATGCCGTGACGAGTTCGGATGCTTTCCACAAAGCTTCGGAAGTAGCCGGTGACCTGGTTGACAAAGCCAAAGGCCTGGTGGCCGGCGACGATGCCGACAAAAAGGACGACGAAGCCAAAGCTTAGTGCTTGACTTTGATTGAGAAAGAGCCCCGGCCGCAACGCCGGGGCTTTTTTTATGCCCCAAACCTTGCCTACGCCAAACTGCCTGCCTACCTTTGCGCTCCCAAAAGACCACAACCGGTGACGTGACCGAGTGGCTAGGTAGAGGTCTGCAAAACCTCCTACAGCGGTTCGAATCCGCTCGTCACCTCTCCAAACTGACCTAATCCCCTTGTAAGATTTCTTATAAGGGGATTGTCATTTTGCGCCAACTGGGCAAGAGCCTGAAATCAGGTACCGTGAACGGCGTTTATATTCAGATAGGGGATTCCAGCACGTTTGGGGCACGGAGCAACAAGTGTTGCTCAGTTCAACCAGGCACGCCTGTGGCTGAATAATGAATTGCGTGCCCGCGCCGGCGCCTTGAGCGGGGGGATGGTTGCCTATTCGCCTGCTATGTACGCCGAAAGCTATCCGGATGACACGGTGCGCTGCGCCGATAAGGTGCATCCGTGGGACCAGGGGGCGAAAGAGCTGGGGAAAGGCACTATTGCCCACGGCATTGCCAGCTTCGGAAAGATTGAGCTAAAGTAAAAAGCCGCAGTAATTTCGGCGCATGGGTCTACTTCGCTTGCTACTGGCTATTGCGGTTATTATCTCTCATTCCGGGGCGCTGGGGGGCATTCAACTGGTAGGAGGGGACGTAGCGGTGGAGGCGTTTTTTATGATTTCCGGGTTCTATATGGCACTGGTGCTCAATGGCAAGTACCGGCCGGGCGCATATGGGCTGTTCATTTCCAACCGGCTGCTGCGGCTCTATCCGGTTTATTGGGTGGTGCTGCTGCTCACGGGGCTGGTCAGTGTGCTGTGGTACGTGAAGCTGGGCGTGGCCCTGAAGCTGGAGCCGTACCAGCAGCTGGCGGGGCACTTCAGCATAATGGACTGGGGGGGGCTACTGGCGGCCAATCTGTTTATTGTGGGGCAGGATGTGCTGCTGTTTCTGGGCATAGACAAGAGCGGCCACTGGTTTTTCACCAATCATTATGCGCAAAGCGTGCCGCCGGTTTACCAGCTCATGTTTGTGCATCAGGCCTGGAGTTTGTCGCTGGAAATTATGTTTTACCTGGTGGCTCCTTTTCTGATGCGCCGGCCCGTTGGGGTGCTGGTGCTGGTAGCGGCAGCGAGCTTGCTGGTGCGGCTGGGGCTGTACTGGCAGGGCCTCTGCCACGACCCGTGGAGCTACCGGTTTTTTCCATCCGAACTGTTGTTTTTCGTGGTGGGGGCGTTGGCTTACCGGGGCTATCAGTGGCTGGTGCTGCGGCCGCCATCGAACGCCCTGCTATGGGTGGCTTTCGGGGTAATTGTTGGGTTTACCGTTTGTTACCAGTTTGTGCCGGGCACTTTGCTGCGGCAGGTGGCGTACTACGGCTGCCTGGCGGTGGCACTGCCGTTCGTGTTTCTGCACACCAAAGACACCCGGTGGCTGAATAGGCTGGGCGAGCTGTCGTACCCCGTTTATATCACGCATGTGCTGGTGCTGCTGGTGGCGCCCGTCCTCATGAGCAGGCTCCGCATTCCACTGGCTTACCAGACCGCCTGGGTGGTGGTGGTGAGCATCCTGTTTTCGCTGCTGCTCATCCGCTACGTGGCAGAACCGGTGGAGCGCATCCGGCAGCGGCGGGTGCTGGCGCGGGCTGCCGCCAGCCGCTAATGCCGCCCGCGCAATGATGGCAGGACAAGCTGCGAGGCAAAACCGGCCCAGTACGGCCCGCAACCGCCATCTACGGCCGCCGCTTTTTCTCCGATAAGCGGGGCAGGTTGCCGGTTTTCGGCAGCATTGTGCCTACATTTCGTAGCCAAGTTGGGCTGTGCCCGTACTTGTGCCCGAACCTGTCGCCCTTATCACTCCGAACCCCTTATGAAAATTATTGACCTCCGCACCATGCGCGGGCCGAGCTACTGGTCTGTGAAACACCACAAGCTCATTGTTGCCAAAGTTGACTTACAGGAGTTTGCCGGCCAGTGGTCGAATGCGATTTCGGGCTTCCCGGCCCGGCTGATGAAGCTGTTTCCCAACATCGGGCAGGTGCAGCCCGGCGGCATGAGCGGCAAGCAGGCCGCCAAGCACCAGCCCCTGACCCTGGACGCCCTCAACGACGGCGAGCCGCTGGGCCACGTCATTCAGCACGTGGCGCTGGAGCTGCAGCGCCAGGCCGCCATGCCGGTGTATTGGGGCAAGAGCTACCCCGCGCACGAAGACGGCGTGGAGTACGTGGTGTTTGCCTACCAGGAGGAGCGCGCCGGCCGCCGCGCCGCCGAGGCCGCCGTGGAAATCGTGGAGGCCGTGTGCAAAAAGGAGAAGGTGGATTTGAAGCCCATCATTGCCGAGCTGCACGAAATCCGGGAAGACGAGTTTTTTGGCCCCAGTACCTATAGCATTGTGGCTGAGGCTGCTTCGCGCAATATTCCTTACATCCAGCTCAAGAACACGAGCATCATTCAGCTGGGCTACGGCGTGAACCAGAAGCGCATCTGGGCCACCACCACCAGCCTGACTTCGCACGCCGGTGTGGAGGTGGCCGGCAATAAGAACCGCACCAAGGCCATGCTCAACGACGCGGGTGTGCCCGTGCCGCGCGGCACCACCGTGTATTCGGAAGCCGGGCTGCGCGACGCCATCGACGAGCTGGGCTTTCCCATCGTGACCAAGCCGCTGGACGGCAACCACGGCAAGGGCGCCACCATCCGCATCATGAACTGGAAGGATGCCGCCGAGGGCCTGAAAGCCGCGCAGGTGTACTCGCGGGCCGTGATTGTGGAGCAGTTCATTGAGGGCTTCGACTTCCGCCTGCTGGTGGTGAATGGCAAGCTCATCGCCGCCGCCAAGCGCACGCCGGCGGCCGTAACCGGCAACGGCAAAAGCACCATCCAGCAGCTCATCGACGAGGTGAACAAGGACCCGCGCCGGGGCATCGGCCACGAAAAGGTGCTCACCAGCATCAAGGCCGACAAGCACACGCTCGACATTCTGAAAGCCCGCAAGCTGACGCTGAAATCGGTGCTGCCGGCCGGCGAGGAAATCTACCTGAAAAGCACCGCCAACATCAGCACCGGCGGCACTGCCACCGACGTCACCGACCAGATGCACCCCTACAACGTGCTGCTGGCCGAGCGCGTGGCCGGCATCGTGGGCCTCGATATCTGCGGCATCGACCTGATGGCCACCGACATTGCCATCCCGCTCAACGAAAGCCGGGGTGCCGTGATTGAGGTAAACGCCGCGCCGGGCTTCCGCATGCACATCTCGCCCGCCGAGGGCCTGCCGCGCAACGTGGCCGCGCCCGTGGTGGACATGCTGTTTCCGCGCGGCAGCACGGCCCGCATTCCCATCATTGCCGTGACCGGCACCAACGGCAAAACCACCACCACGCGCCTCATTGCGCACCTGGTGGCCAGCAAGGGCTACAAAGTGGGCTTCACCACCACCGATGGCATCTACATTCAGGGCGTGCAGCTGCAGAAGGGCGACTGCACCGGCGGCCAGAGCGCCGAGTTCGTGCTGAAAGACCCGACGGTGAACTACGCCGTGCTCGAAACCGCGCGCGGCGGCATGCTGCGCTCGGGCCTGGGCTTCCATACCTGCGACATTGCCGTGGTGACCAACGTGGCGGCCGACCACCTGGGCCTGCGCGACATTTACACGGTAGAAGAAATGGCGGCCGTGAAGGGCGTGCTGCCCCGCACGGTGCGCAAAAACGGCTGGGCCGTGCTGAATGCCGACGACGACCTGGTGTATGCCATGGCCCGCACCGTGGATTGCCAGGTGGCGCTGTTCAGTATGAACGAAAACAGCCCCCGCATTCAGGAGCACGTGGAGGCCGGCGGCGTAGCGGCCGTGTACGAGGAAGGCTACGTGACCATCTACCGCAACAGCTACAAGCTGCGCATCGACCGCGCCGCCGAGTTCCCGGTGACGTTTGAGGGGCGCGCTGGCTTCAACATTGAAAACTGCCTGGCCGCCGGGCTAGCCGGCTACCTGGCGGGCTTCGATAAGGACGACATCAAGACGGCGTTCCGCACGTTCATCCCCTCAGCCGCCAAAACGCCGGGCCGGATGAACGTTTACAAGTTCCCGAAATTCGATGTGATTGTGGACTACGCCCACAACACGGCGGGCATCACCAAGTTTGCCGAGTTTATGAACGCCACGCCGGCCACGCGCAAAATCGGGGTGGTATCGGGCCTGGGCGACCGCCGCGACGAGGACACGCTGGGCTTCGCCCGCATTGCCGGCCGCATCTTCGACGAGGTGATTCTGCGCCAAGACCGGGACCTGCGCGGCAAGTCGAAGGAATTCCTGAAGGAAATCATGGAGCGCGGCCTGCGCCTCGACAAGCCCGACCTGCCCATCACCTACATCGAAAACGAGATGGACGCCATCGACCACGTCCTCAAAACCGCGCCCGAAGGCGCCGTGGTCACCATGCTCTCGGAAAACCTGAGCGCCACGCTGGCCAAGCTCGACGAGTTCGAAAGCGCGAATTCGGTGGGGTAGGGTGCGGGGCCTGCCCCCCCCGTCGTTGAGCGGCCACTTTGGAGTTCGTTCAACGACGGGCGGGGGCAGGCCCCGCACCCTACTCATATACTGTAACTTTTATTCATTTCTACTTCCTTTCCCGATGAAAAACCTCTCCTCTTTCTTCTTTGTGGGCCTGCTGGCCCTTCTACTCCAGGCCTTGCGCCTCCCAGCGGCGGCCCAGGCGCCGGCCTGGCAGTCGGCGCGGGCCGTGGCGGTGGCTGCAGCGGCCGGTGTAAACAACTATTCGGGGGTATCGGCCACGGCCGTTGATGCAGTAGGCAATGTATACCTAGGAAGTGTTAACAGTGATTACTTTGTGGCATGGAGCAAATGTTGACGGACGCGCAGTGGGCGCGGTTGGCGCCGC